>SKHV01000118.1 GCA_007116765.1 Prolixibacteraceae bacterium
ATAAGCAAACTGTTAGTTTTGTGGGGTTTGGAGCATTGTTTAGTTCAACATGAGCTTCAATGTAGAGCGTATGCAAGCAACGCTCAATTGAAAGCTAATTGTTATATCCCGGTTTTTCAACATAAGTACCCCAATTGATACTTCGCAAGGTAAAAAAGAATTTCAAAAAATAGCCGACGAGTTAATCGACAAAAAAAGACCGGGTGAATACAACCAGGCCGTGATGGAATTTGGCGCATTACATTGCACTCCAAAAATTCCCAATTGCGCTAACTGTCCTCTGCAAGAAAAATGCATGGCATATGCAAATAAAAATGTACTACAATTGCCTGTGAAAAAACGAAAAACAAAACAAAGCTTCAGATATTTTAACTATTTGGTAATTGAACAGAACAACAGCATATTCTTTTATCGAAGAAGAAATAAGGACATTTGGAAAAACCTCTTCGAGTTTCCTTTAATAGAAACTACAACCGATACCGATATTGCTCAGCTTATACAAACCAAAGAGTGGCTTAATCTTTTTGGCAAGCAGCCAGTTGTTATTACCAACGCGTTTCCTCCGGTAAAACACGTGCTTTCTCACCACATAATAATGGCGCGTTTTATACATGTATCGTTACATAAATCCGTAAAAATATCCTGTAATTTCATTAAATGGAACAAACATGAACCCTTAAAAATACCAGTATCCCGAATTATAGAAAAGCATATTGATAACGTAACAAGCATAAATCCGATATCAACAAACCAGTAAATGTTAAATTATTATTCACAACTTTTTTACTCCACAGCTAAAAAACAATAAAGTGAAATAACATATTGAAGTACAAAAACACTTAATCCATTACTAATGTGGCTCTTATTTTTATCCTAAAAGACGCTGATTGAATTATTAAAGATTATTTTTGTCAATTCATTATTTATTTAATAATTTCACAATTATTTTCTAAACCAAATGCAAGTTCATCCTTTCAAAAAGGCCTTTCATTAATTTTTTAGTGGCTTTTTTGTGTAAATTAGTTGAGGCATTAGATTATATTTTTAGCTTTATGAAATGTTAAACTCTTAAACTCTTTACAACATGTCAGTTAACAAAGTAATTTTAGTAGGCAATGCAGGCAAAGATGCCGAGATACGCTACCTCGACAGTGGAGTTGCAGTAGCCACATTTCCCTTGGCCACAAGTGAAACCTATACAGCCAAAAGCGGCGAAAAGGTAACCAATACCGAATGGCACAACATTGTAGTATGGCGTGGCTTGGCCGAAATGGCCAGTAAGTACATTACTAAAGGAAAGCAAATTTATCTCGAAGGACGTATTCGAAATCGTTCATACGATGATAAAGACGGTGTCAAAAAGTACATTTCTGAAATATTGGCCGATAATATTCAGTTGCTGGGACGTAAAGACGATAATGCGGGCAATACAGCCGGAAACGATTATCCTAAAACCGACTCTCAGGCTTCAGGAACAATGAAAGAACCTGATGCCGGAGACAACACTGATGATGATTTACCATTTTAACTTTTAATCTTATAAACCTTGGAACCTGAAAGTATTCCTTCGCCCGACCCCCTTTTATGTAACATCATTTATTACCCGCTAAGCGGGGAAGTAATTGGAGGACTTTTAATCCTTTTACTCCTACTTATTTCATCGGCTCTAATTTCAGGCTCCGAGGTTGCTTTTTTTTCACTTTCGCCTAACGATAAAGATTTACTGAAAAACTCAAAGGCGAAAGTTCACAGTATCATTAAAAAACATCTTGAAGTACCAGACAAACTGCTTGCAAATATCCTTATTGCAAACAACTTTGTTAATGTAGGTATTGTAATTCTATCAACTTACCTGGTACATTCAACTATAGATTTTTCTGCATCGCCTATACTGGGCTTCGTTATTGAAGTAATTACCATCACCTTTGTATTATTGCTATTTGGTGAAATACTGCCTAAAATTTATGCAAGTAGTTTTCCTCTGGTTTTTTCAGAACTAATGGCCAGGCCTCTTCAGCTTACCTCTAAGCTTTTTTTACCCCTTATCACTATCTTGTTGAAATCAACTTCAACTGTTAATCGCCGAATGGCAAGCAAAACCAAAAACATTTCAATTGATGAAATATCTCAGGCACTCGAACTCACATCCGAAGAAGAACTTTCGGAGGACAAGGGCATACTTGAAGGTATTATCAAATTTGGCACAACCAGCGTCGATCAAATAATGACTCCCCGAATTGATGTTGTTGCCGTTGAAACCGGGTTCAATATTGAAAAGATTATTGATATCATTAATCAAAATGGTTATTCACGAATTCCGGTTTTTAAAGAATCGTTCGATAATATTGAAGGCATACTATATATCAAAGATTTAATACCACATCTCGAAAAACCCGAATCATTCAACTGGCAAGTATTAATACGCCCACCATATTTTGTTCCTGAAAACAAAAAAATTGACGATTTACTTAAAGAATTTCAAAAATCGAAAGTACACATGGCAATTGTGGTCGACGAATATGGTGGAACCTCAGGATTGATTACCCTTGAAGACATATTGGAAGAAATAGTAGGTGACATTATTGACGAATTTGACGAAGACGATCGTCTTTTTGCCAAAGTAAATGAAACTACCTATTTGTTTGACGGAAAAACTCAACTTAACGACTTTTTCAGAATATGCTCAGTCTCAGACGACTTTTTTGATGACATTAAAGGCGATGCTGATACTCTTGCCGGACTTCTGCTCGAAATGAAAGGAGACTTTCCTCTTTTACAAGAGAAACTCAGCTATAAAAACATCGACTTTGTAGTAGAAGCTGTTGATAAAAGACGCATAATAAAAATAAAAGTGATTTTCAATAATACTTCTCAGCAAGCAGTTCTCTAAAAAATCAATACTTTTGCTGAATGCACAACAAAAGAATAATTTTCCTATTAATCATTATTGTTGCGGGTATTGTACTTAATTCTTGCAAAAATAGCACAACACCCAAACCCCGTGGATACTTCAGAATAGAATTCCCCGAGAAAGATTTCACATCTTTTGAAAAAAGACATCCTTTTAGTTTCGAATATCCGGTATATGCAAATGTGCTGCCCGACAACACGCCCAATGCCGAGCCTCACTGGCTAAATATCGAAGTAAATAAGCATAAAGCCACAATTCACATTTCGTATAAACCAGTGATGCAAAACCTGCATTTACTTACCGAAGAGTCACGAAATTTAGCATATAAACATGCGCTAAAAGCATCAGTAATTAACGAGCAGCTTTTTATTAACCACACCGATATGGTTTATGGAACCATTTATGAAATAAAGGGTAATGCAGCTTCTCCCATGCAGTTTCATTTAACCGATAGCACTAAACATTTCTTAAGGGGCTCGTTTTACATAAGTGAAATTCCAAATTATGACTCATTACGACCCGTTATCGAGTTTTTACAGCAAGACATATATCATTTAATTGAGACTTTTAACTGGGAATAAGCAATGTCATTGATATTCAACAAGTACCAAAACACCTACAGGCTTGCCTTGTGGTCGCTCGAAGAGCCCCTTCAGTTCTTCGAAGAAAAAGTAAAAATGAATGCTGCCGACCAAAAATACTATGCGCAAATTACCAATGAGTCTAGAAAAAAAGAATGGCTTGCCGTGCGTTTCTTGCTCAGGGAAACCCTCGGGTTTTGGCCGCATATTTCTTATACCGAAACAGGAAAACCGTTGCTCCAAAACCATACGCGGCATTTAAGCATTTCACATTCGCGTTCAATGGTTGGGATACTTTTGTGTACAAGCCCGCATGCCGGCCTCGATATTGAACACATTGAAAGAAATATTGAAAAAGTTGCCGACCGTTTCTTGTCCCCCACTGAAAAAAGCTATCTCGAAAGCTATACAGGAACCAATGGCAAGATTCTATATTGGTGTGCTAAAGAAGCTATTTATAAAGCGGTGAACGAGTCAAACATAAAATTCTCAAAGCAAATCAATATTAAACAAGTCAATATCGACAAAACCATGTCAGCATCGTTTACTTCAGATTCAAAGCATATCGATTTTTTGCTCAGTTATATTGAACTCGAAGGCCATTTTGTTGTTTGGACTACCGGATTGTAATATCTTGCTTGCACTTTACGTCAATTTTTATTTAAGTTTTTGTGCCGAATAGTATATTTGTGCAAATACATAAACATTTTTTATGAACATGAAGAAAACCGAACCACATATATTGGTCATTTTTGGAGCATCGGGCGACCTTACTAAACGTAAACTTATACCCGCAATTTATAATCTGCACCATCAAAAATTATTGGGTCACCCTTTTGCAATTCTAGGAGTAAGCCGAACACAAATGAGCGATGAGGAATTCAGGGAAAAAATGCTTGAATTTTTGCCTGAAAACGAACAAAATAACGATTTTGTATCGCACCTGCATTATGAGTCCATCCAAACAAGCGAACAGGACGAATACAAAAAGCTAAAAGAGCGCTTAGACAAACTAAAAAAGCAATTAAATGCACCCGGCAATATTGTTTTTTACCTGTCAACGCCACCCAATATGTACCCGGTAATTCCAATGCATTTGGCCTCGGTTGGCTTAAACAGCCAGGAAGATGGCTTTAAAAGGTTGATTGTTGAGAAGCCTTTTGGCACCAACCTCGAAAGTGCCAAATCACTCAACCACGATTTACTTGAATATTTCAATGAAGAACAGTTGTACCGTATTGATCACTATCTGGGAAAAGAAACCGTTCAAAACCTTTTGGTGTTGCGCTTTTCGAACAGTTTGTGGGAGCCGCTGTGGAACCATAAATACATCGACAATGTGCAAATTACATCGTCGGAATCATTAGGCGTAGAAAAACGGGGCGGTTACTACGACCATTCGGGTGCCTTGCGCGATATGGTACAAAACCACCTAATGCAGTTGCTTGGGCTTGTAGCCATGGAACCTCCAACCGTGGTAAATGCCGATTCAATACGCAACGAAATGCTCAAAGTATTTCAATCCATTAGACCATTAACCCCCGAAACCGTGAGCGCTAATGTAGTGCGCGGTCAATACACTTCGTCACGGATTAAAGGCATCGAAGTGCCCGGCTACAGGGAGGAAGAGGGAGTGAACAAGCAAAGTCGCACCGAAACCTTTGTTGCCATGAAACTGCAAATCGATAACTGGCGATGGAGCGGAACCCCGTTTTTTATCCGCACGGGCAAAAAAATGCCAACCCGCGTTACCGAAATTGTAATAAATTTCAGGCCGGCTCCGCACCTCTTGTTCAACTCGGGCGAAGAACAAAAATCGCAACCTAACCAATTGGTTATACGCATACAGCCCGACGAAGGGATACTCATGAAAATGGGGCTTAAAGTTCCCGGGGCTGGTTTTAATGTGCAGCCGGTGAACATGAACTTCCGTTATGCCGAATTGTCGGAAGCTTATTTGCCAACAGCTTACGAACGCTTGCTGCTCGACTGTATACACGGCGATGCAACGCTTTACTCACGTGGCGATAACGTTGAAAAAGCGTGGGAATTGATGCAGCCTATACTCAACGAATGGGAAAATAATCCGGCAGCACCCCTGCACGGGTATCCTGCAGGTAGTTGGGGTCCGGCTGAAGCCGATAAACTTATTTCCGGACATTTGAACGGTTGGCGCTATCCATGTAAGAATTTAAGCAACGACGGCGAATATTGTGAACTGTAATATTCTTCGAATTTATTACTACTTTTGAGTTGCGATTACTACATAATTCAAACTCAAAAATATTTACTATGAAAGCCGCTCCATTTTACTTAATTGCATTAGCTTTTATTATGATGAATTGTACAGAAAAAAACGATAAAGTGGCAAACAATGCCAACGATTTTCAATTTATAGTTGAACAATTTGCCGATTTACGCGTATTGCGTTATCCCGTGACGGGTTTCGACGATTTGAGTCTGCAAAAAAAGGAATTATTGTACTACCTTTCACAAGCAGCCATTGAAGGTCGCGACATTATGTTCGACCAAAACTACCGCCACAACCTGGCCATACGGCGCACACTTGAAGCTATATACGAAAATTACGAAGGCGACCGTTCTACCGACGATTTCAAAGCTTTTGAAGTGTATCTGAAAAGGGTATGGTTTTCGAACGGTATCCACCATCATTATTCAACCGACAAATTTTTGCCCGGTTTCAACGAAGCATATTTCACTGAGCTAATCTTAAAAATAGATGAAGAAAAATTCCCTGTAGGGAAAGATGAAATCATCAAAACCCTTTTGCCCGTGATGTTTAAGCCTGAATTTGATTCAAAACGAGTCAATCAGGCCGATGGTGCCGACATAGTTGCCACATCGGCAAATAATTATTGGGGTCCCGGTGTGAACCAAAATGAAGCTGAAGCTTTTTACGCGGCAAAACACGACCCGGACGACAAAACCCCCGTTTCGCATGGCCTTAACAGCCGACTTGAAAAAGTTGACGGAAAACTATCAGAAAAAGTATGGAAAATTGGCGGGATGTATTCCGAAGCCATCGAAAAAATTGTTTATTGGCTCGAAAAAGCACTTGCCGTAGCCGAAAACAAAAAACAGGCAGAAGTGATTTCCTTGTTGATCGAATACTATGAAAGTGGCGACCTCCGCACTTTTGATCAATATAACATTGTCTGGCTGGCCGACCAAAATTCACATATAGATTTCATAAACGGTTTTATTGAAACCTACGGCGACCCGCTTGGGCTTAAAGCCAGCTGGGAAAGCCTAGTGAATTTCAAAAACATTGAAGCAAGCGAACGTACCATCAAATTAAGCGACAATGCACAGTGGTTCGAGGATAATTCGCCGGTTGATAAACGTTTCAAAAAGAGCGAAGTGAAAGGCGTAACTGCCAAGGTAATCACAGCAGCCATGCTGGGCGGCGATTGCTATCCGGCAACACCCATCGGCATTAATCTACCCAATGCCGACTGGATCCGGAAAGAGCACGGTTCGAAATCGGTTACAATCGAAAATATTACCTATGCCTATGACCAGGCAGCTCAAGGTAGTGGCTTTCTTGAAGAATTTGCCTTTTCGGAAGAAGAAATTGAATACCAGCGAAAATATGGCTTTTTAACCAACAACCTGCATACCGATATGCACGAGTGCCTTGGGCATGGCTCAGGCCAGTTGTTACCCGGAGTGAAAGGCGATGAGCTAAGGGCTTACGGTGCAGTGATTGAAGAGTGCCGGGCCGATTTGTTTTCGCTCTACTATATGCCCGATACAAAACTGGTAGAGCTGGGGCTATTGCCCAACAACGAAGCTTTCAAGGCAGCTTACGACAGTTATATCCGTAACGGGATGATGACACAACTTACCCGGGTAAAACTAGGCGATAACATTGAGCAGGCACACATGCGAAACAGACAACTGGTTGCAAAATGGACCTACGAGAATGGTAAAGCCGATAAAGTAATTGAACGTAAGGTAGTTGATGGCCGTAGTTATTTCGTGATAAACGATTACGAAAAACTGCGCGGGCTGTTTGGTGAACTGTTGGCCGAAATCCAGCGCATCAAATCGGAAGGCGATTACAACGCAGCACTTCAACTGGTAGAGAATTACGCCGTTAAGATTGAATATGAACTTCACAAAGAAGTACTCCAACGCTACGAAAAACTAAATCTTGCCCCATACAGCGGATTTGTAAACCCGGTGTATAAGGTTGAAAAAGATGAGAACGGCAATATTATTGATGTTACGCTCGATTACACTGAAGATTATACAGAGCAAATGATGCGTTATTCAAAGGAACATTCGTTTTTGCCGGTATATAATTAGTTAAAAACGCTTTTCATTATGCTGTTTACCGACAAAATAAGGCAGTATACCAATAAGCAATAACAATTTTGAATATTTGCTTGTAGCTTTACTCAAAATTTAATGACTATGAGAAACGAAAATGAAAAATATTGCTTTAGCTGCGGAGCAGTGATAGATTCAAAAGCAGCAATGTGCACAAAATGCGGAGTGCAACAACCCGATGTGATGAAAAACCGTATATTTAACCACCGCTGGCTGGCAACCCTTTTACTTTGTTGGTTGCTGGGCGTTTTTGGAATTCACCGCTTTTATTTAGGTCGAACCGGCACTGGAATTCTGATGCTCATTACTTTTGGTGGACTTGGAATATGGTATCTTATTGATCTTGTAATAATAATTGTGGGCGGCATGCGCGACCGTTACGGACAATTAGTGAAACCATACATAAACGAATAACCCATATTTTTTAAACCTGTAGGCAAAACTTCCTGATAAGATTAGGAGTTTTGCCTTTTTTTATAAAATGTACTTGAGCAAATTATTTTTATCTCTCACTTGATTTGAGTTAAACAAAATAAGAGTTTCATGGTTTATTAAGGGTAATCAAAAAAAATATACTCATGAAACAAATATTTGTAATACTTTTAATAATGGCCGGAATAGCTGCCACTGCACAATTACCGGTACTCGAAATCGGAGCTAGCTTGCCTGCAAACGATGAAATGAAATGTGCGACTTCTGAAAAAACAGTTAAACTAAACGAGGTTAAGGCTGAAAACGGACTTCTACTTATTTTTTCATGCAACACATGCCCATTTGTGGTAGCATGGGAAGATCGCTATCACATGGTCAAAAAAATTGCCGATGAAAATAACATTGGATATGCCCTTGTCAATTCGAACTATATGTTGCGTGGGAAAGACGACTCATTTGAAAACATGAAGGCACATGCAAAAAAGCAAAATTATAGCTGGCCTTATTTACTCGACAACGAAAGCGAACTTGCCAATGCATTTGGTGCCCAAACAACCCCACATGTTTTTCTATTCGATAAAAATTTGAAACTTGTATATAAAGGAACAATCGACGATAATTTCAGAGATGCCACAAAAGTTACCAAATTTTACCTGAAAGAAGCCCTCAACAGTCTGGGTAAAGGTCAGGAAATAAAAGAAAAAGAAACCAAAAACATTGGATGCAGTATTAAACGTAAAACATCGTAAAATATAAATTATTAAACAATTAACTATGTCAGAAAGAACAGGATTAGTAACATTTGCAGGAAACCCGGTAACTTTAACCGGAACGCCAGTTAAAGTAGGCGACAAGGCCCCCGATTTTACAGGAACAAATCAGGCTCTCGAAGCGGTAAAGCTTTCATCGTTTAAGGGAAGAACTGTTGTTATTGCAAT
This sequence comes from Prolixibacteraceae bacterium, assembly GCA_007116765.1. Classification (GTDB taxonomy): domain Bacteria; phylum Bacteroidota; class Bacteroidia; order Bacteroidales; family Prolixibacteraceae; genus Roseimarinus. Next base: position 9,219 of record SKHV01000118.1, read on the forward strand.
TTATCCGTCGATTGATACCGGCGTGTGCCAAAAACAAAATTATCAGTTTAACAAAATTGCCGACTCAATGAGCGACGTGGTAGTACTAAGCGTTTCTCTCGACCTGCCCTTTGCTCAAAAACGCTACTGTGCAGCCGAAGGACTCAATAGCATTGTAACTTTATCGGACTATAAAGACCGCGAATTTGGTAATAAATACGGGTTCCTGATTAAAGAACTTGCTTTATTGGCACGTGGAACGGTAGTAATTGACAAACAGGGAGTAATAAAACTTGTGGAAATTGTACCCGAAATTACTACCGAACCCGATTACGACGCAAGCATAAAGATTTTAAAAGAACTCAAGTAAAAGAATTCGAAGCGGGTTCAAAAAAACCCAATTCATTCATCACATTATAACAAGTGATTATAGCTGATGCCAAATTGACGGCATCAGCTTTTTTTATGTCGCATTCCACTAATAATTATCATGTGATTTTGTGGTTTTAATATGTAATTTGCCTGAAACAACAAAAATTCATGCAAAAACCTCATTTTCAATACGGAAAAGATTATCTGACAATTGGAACAGCCCTTGATATTGCGCATGGAAAAACATGCGGGATAATAAGCAACGATACCAAAATCAAAGTTCACGAATGCAGAAATATTGTCGATAAAATTGCAAAAACCAAGCATGAGGTTTATGGTGTAAATACCGGATTTGGTCCGCTCTGCACAACTCTTATCACTGAAAAAGATACCCGAAAACTTCAAAAAAATTTACTATTAAGCCACAGTGTGGGTGTGGGGAAAAACATAGCCCCCGAAATTGCCAAGTTAATGATGATCCTGAAAGCACACTCTCTGGCCAAAGGGTTTTCAGGAATAGCAATGGAAACACTTGTGCGCATAATGTGGCATATCGATAACGACATGATACCCTGTGTTCCCGAGCAGGGCTCAGTAGGAGCCTCAGGAGATTTAGCCCCACTCTCCCATCTTTTCCTTCCATTAATCGGACTTGGAAAAGTTATAGTAAATGGCAAAGCTAAACCTGCCAGGGATGTATTAAAAAAATACGAACTGAAACCGCTTGAACTTGGACCAAAAGAAGGATTGGCTCTCATAAACGGCACACAATTTATGCTGGCCCATGCTGTATTGATTGTTGAAAAACTTCAAAACTGCCTTGATTATGCCGACATAATTGCCGCCATGAACCTTGAAGCCATGATGGGTTCTTTTAAAAGTTTCGACGAAGAGTTGCATGCGTTGCGGCCATATTCAGGCAATCAGTATGTGGCTCAACGCATACGCGCACTGCTTAAGAATTCAGAAATTGAAAAATCACACGAGAATTGCCACCGCGTTCAGGATCCCTACTCTCTTCGTTGCATTCCTCAGGTTCACGGAGCCTCGCGCAATGCTTGGCTGCATTTGAAAGAAATGGTTCTTATCGAAATGAATTCAGTAACCGACAACCCCATAATTTTTAGCGAAAGGAAAATCATAACAGGCGGGCATTTTCATGGGCAACCAATAGCTTTACCTATGGATTATGCTGCACTGGCAGCTGCCGAACTGGGAAATATATCCGACCGTAGAATTTACCTTTCCTTAATTGAGAATGTACCGGGGTTGCCCAAACTACTCATGAAAGATACCGGACTTAATTCCGGATTTATGATTCTTCAGTATACCACAGCTGCTTTAGTCAGCGAAAACAAATCGCTTTGTTTCCCGGCAAGTGCCGATAGCATACCCACCTCGCTCGGACAAGAAGATCATGTAAGCATGGGCTCAATAAGCGGACGAAAAACCCTTCACATAATCAACAACCTTGAAAAAATATTGGGAATAGAACTTCTCACAGCTTCACAAGGTTTTGAATTTCGTAAACCTCTCAAATCGGGTATTTTAATGAATGAATGTCACAAATTTGTTCGCTCAAAAGTTGACTTTGCCAATGAAGATAAATATTTTGCAAACGATATTGAAAAATGCATTAACATAGTGAAAAATAAAAACTTAACGGATGTTATCAATAAGGCAGCTCAAAAACACAACATCGAATTTAAAAACCACGACCATGAAATATACGGAATTTATTAAAAAATACGCCTCCCATCCGCACTACAAATCACCCACCGGCAATCAGCTTCATGCCAAAAGCTGGCAAACCGAAGCACCACTTCGGATGCTGCTCAACAACCTCGATCATCAGGTAGCTGAAGACCCTGCAAATTTAATTGTTTACGGAGGTACAGGCCAGGCTGCCAGAAACCCTGATGCGGTGAAGAAGATTATTGAAATACTCCTCACACTTGATGAAAACCACAGTTTACTTGTGCAATCGGGAAAACCGGTAGGAGTTGTGAGAACCCACCCACAAGCCCCAAGAGTGCTGATTGCAAACAGTAATTTAGTGCCGGCGTGGGCAAACTGGGAAGAATTTGAAAAACTCAAAGCACGGGGCTTAACCATGTACGGACAAATGACTGCCGGAAGCTGGATTTACATAGGTTCGCAAGGCATTTTGCAAGGAACCTACGAAACTTTTGTTGAATGCGGAAAAAAACATTTTGCTGGAAACCTTAAACACAAACTCATTGTTTCGGGCGGAATGGGCGGAATGGGTGGAGCACAACCACTGGCTGCCACCATGGCAGGCGCTACTTTTTTAGGTATCGACATTGACCCTGAGCGAATAGAAAAACGCATACACACCGGCTATCTCGACCGTATAACACCCGATTACCACGAAGCCATGAGGTGGATACAGCAAGCTAAAGAAAAGGGAAAAGCCTTATCGGTTGGCTTAGTGTACAACATTGTAGATGCACTGAAAAAAATGTATCGAGACAATATAATTCCCGACATTCTCACCGACCAAACCTCTGCACACGACCCTTTGAACGGGTACATTCCTCGGGGTTTTACGCTCGACGAAGCCCTACAACTCAGAGTCGATGATCCTGAGGACTACAAAATACTTTCGCTAAAAAGCATGGCTCAGCATGTAAAATATATGCTAAAAATGAAGGGAAAAGGGAGCATTGTCTTCGATTACGGTAACAATCTGCGCGAATTTGCTTTCCAGGGAGGAGAAAAAAATGCATTCTCATATAAGGGATTTGTTCCTGAGTACATCCGACCACTTTTTTGTGAGGGCAAAGGCCCATTTCGATGGGTTGCCTTATCGGGAGACCCTCAGGACATAGCGATAAGCGACCAGGCTTTAATTGAAGCTTTTCCCGAAAATCACATGCTCATAAAGTGGCTCAGCGAAGCACAAAAGAAAGTTGAATTTCAAGGTTTGCCAAGCCGAATTTGCTGGCTGGGAATGGGCGAACGTGAAAAAGCCGGAAAAATATTCAATGATCTCGTACGCTCAGGAAAAGTGAAAGCTCCATTTGTAATTGGGCGCGATCATCTCGACTGCGGCTCGGTTGCTTCGCCCAACCGCGAAACCGAAGGAATGATTGACGGTAGCGATGCAATATCAGACTGGCCGCTTCTCAACCTGATGGCCAATACTGCTGGCGGTGCCACATGGGTGTCGTTTCATCACGGTGGCGGTGTAGGCATGGGTTATTCGCAACATGCCGGCATGGTTGTAGTTGCCGACGGTTCCGAATCGGCCGAAGAATGTCTATCCCGCGTTTTACACAACGACCCCGCACTGGGCATATACCGACATGCCGATGCAGGATACAAAACAGCAGTTGAAAACCTCAACAAACACCACCTGAATTTTTAGCATAAATTTCAGCATAAAAACATTGCAATAAAATGAAACTTATAGGCCCGTTTGCACAGATAATTACCATGGATAAGCTGCCACTAAAAGGCTCCATAAACGACAATATGCTGCATATTATTTATGACGGTGGAATAATTATCGACAATGAAAAAATTGAGGCCTTAGGATCATACGATGAATTGTACACCCAAGCAAAAAACAATAAGGCTATAATAGAACATATTGAAGGCCAACAAATAGTCCTGCCAGGATTTATAGATGCACATACACATATTTGCTGGGCCGGTTCGCGAATAAACGACTATGCACAACGTTTAGAAGGAAAAACCTATGTGGAAATTGCAAAGCAAGGAGGCGGAATTTGGAGTACCGTGCATAGTACCCGCGAAGCCGATTTAATAACTCTGGAAGAAATCACTGCTCGTCATGCCAATCAAATGCTTCGCGATGGGATTACTACCATTGAAGTAAAAAGTGGCTACGGACTCACTGTAAACGACGAGTTGAAAATGCTGAGAGCCATTAATAATGCAAAAACAAAAGCACAGCTTATTCCCACTTGTCTGGCAGCTCACATTTGCCCAAAAGATTTCAATGGCTCAGCAAATGAATACCTCAATATGCTAGTCGAAAAATTATTGCCGCAAGTTAAAACAGAGAAACTGGCAAAACGAATCGATATATTTGTAGACGATGCCGCTTTCGGAATAGATGAAGCCCGTACTTATTTGCAAAAAGCCCGTGGACTGGGTTTCGATTTGCTTGTGCATGGCGACCAGTTTTCCACGGGAGGAGGGAAGCTGGCTGTGGAGAACGAAGCTTTAAGCGCAGATCACCTTGAAGTGTCGGACGAAGAAACCATACAAGACCTTGCCCGCAGTAACACCGTAGCAGTAGCATTACCCGGAGCTTCAATCGGGCTGGGATTGCCTTTTGCCCCGGCACGTAAACTACTAAATGCAGGTGCGTGTGTAGCCATCGCCTCCGACTGGAACCCAGGCTCGGCACCCATGGGGCACCTTCTCGCTCAAGCTTCAATTATTGGTGCTTACGAAAAACTAAACATTGCTGAAACACTGGCTGCAATTACTGCAAGGGCTGCAATGGCCTTGAAATTAAATCACTGCGGAATTTTAAAAATTGGATATACTGCCGATATTGCTGCTTTCAGCACTAACGACTACCGCGAAATAATATACCGACAAGGAAAACTTAGCCCTTCGGCAGTGTGGAAAAGAGGAATCAGAATTGAAATATAGTTCAAAATAAATTAAAGTAAGGAATTGAAATAGATTTTTCAATTTGAAAAACATACATCTATGAAACAAATAATTGAATGCGTTCCCAATTTCAGTGAAGGGAACAACATGGAAATAATAAAACAAATATGTCACGAAATTGAAAGTGTTGACAATATCAAACTACTTAATATTGATCCGGGAAAGGCAACCAACCGTACGGTAGTTACTTTTGTGGGGCCTCCTTCGCAGGTTTGCGAAGCCGCTTTCAAAGCAATTAAAAAAGCTGCGCAGCTTATCGACATGAGCAAGCACAAAGGGGAACACCCGCGCTTTGGCGCTTGCGATGTGTGTCCGCTGGTTCCTATTGCCGGCATTACTATGGACGAAGTGGTTGAATACTCAAAACACCTTGCCCAACGTGTGGGCGATGAACTTGGCATACCGGTATATTGCTATGAAAACTCAGCCAGGGAAGAAAAACGCCGCAATCTGGCCAACTGTCGCTCGGGCGAATACGAGGGATTGCCTAAAAAACTTATCAATCCCGACTGGAAACCCGATTATGGCCCTTCAGAATTCAATTCAAACGTGGAAAAATCAGGAGCCGTTGCTATTGGAGCACGCAATTTTCTTATTGCTTACAACATTAACCTCAATACTACCTCAACACGCAGAGCCAATGCCATTGCATTCGACATACGCGAAAAAGGAAGAGTGAAACGAGAAGGAAATAAACTCACCGGAAAAAAAATTACCAACAAAAAAGGGGAAATTATATTCGAACCCGGCTTATTGAAATGTGTGAAAGGAATAGGCTGGTATATTGAAGAATACGGAATTGCACAACTATCATTCAACCTTACCGACATTAACATCAGCTCGATGCACCAAGTATTTGAAACTGCCTGCAAACGTGCCGAAGCACGGGGACTAAGGGTAACAGGTTCCGAATTGGTTGGCTTGGTGCCGCTAAAAGCCATGCTCGATGCGGGCAAATACTTCCTGAATAAACAACAGCGTTCAACGGGCATTTCCGACAACGAAATCATTAAAATTGCAATAAAGTCGCTAGGCCTCGATGAACTGACACCCTTCGATCCACAAAAAAGAATCATTGAATACATTATTGATGAAAATTCATCGAACAAGCTTATTTCACTAAGCTTGCAACAATTCTCAGAAAAAACAGCATCCGAATCGGTTACTCCCGGTGGGGGTTCGGTTTCAGCATATCTGGCTACTCTGGGAGTGGCCTTGGGCACAATGGTGGCTAACCTTTCGGCACATAAACGCGGTTGGGATGATAAATGGAAAGATTTCTCGGACTGGGCCGATAAAGGCAAAGCTTATCATAACCAGCTTTTACAGCTTGTTGACGAAGATACTCAGGCTTACAATGCCATTATGATTGCCTTTGGGCTGCAAAAAAACACTGACAATGAAATAGCTGTTCGCAAAAAAGCTATTGACGATGCCACGAAAAAGGCTATCGAGATACCATTCAAAACAATGCAGCTCAGCTTCCGCTCCATGGAAGTGATGGAGGCCATGGCAAAAATTGGCAACCCAAACAGCTCAAGCGATGCCGGCGTGGGTGCAATTGCTGCTTGTGCTGCAGTACGTGGAGCATTTCTGAATGTAAAAATCAATACTAAGAACTTTCACAATCAAGAATATGTGAATACTGTTTTGACAAAAGGCGCTCAAATTGTTGCCGACACCCTAAAAAAAGAAAAAGAAATTTTAAAAATAATTAATCTGTAGTTACTCAAAAGGAATGCTTAAGCAAAAAGTACTTCCTTTTGAATTACTTTTTTCAAGCCAAAGCCTTCCCCCAATTTTTTTCGCCAGCTCCGAGCTAATGTACAAACTCAGTGTGGCTCCTTCATCTACGTCGCGGGTCAACGACGAATTAAATAAAAAACTTTTGAAAAGCATTTTTTGAAATTGAGGATCAATGCCAATACCTGTATCTTTAAGTTTGAAAACTACCGAATCTCTTAACAGGTAGTAAGCAAGTTCGACGCTACCTTTTTGTGTAAAAGTAGCCGCGTTTTCAATCAAGCACGATAAAATCTGAAAAACCTTATCTTTATCGTTTTTTACCAAATCATTTCCATCAGGCAAAAATTTGGAAACCAGAACCTGAACCGGTTTCTCTCTCTTTTCAATTTCCACATTTAACAAATCAGCTGCAGCATCAATCATACGGTTTAAACTGAAATTCTCATTTTCAATTTTGATTATTCCTTCTTGCAATTGTGAAATCTCAACTATGCTGTTAATGGTTTTCAGTAAATGATCGCAGCGCTCGCGGATATACAATTTAAAACGCTGTTGTTTTTCTTCGTCAATATCATGCTCGCTTATCAACTCGGTAAAGCCCAGAATACTGTTCATTGGAGTGCGCAAATAATGCGAAAGGTTTGATAAAAATGCCGATTTCAATTTCTCTGATTCTTCTGCACGCTTTTTAGCCTTTTCAAGTTCGCGAAGCACTATGGTTCGCCGATGCATTTCTCTTCGCACCAAATAGAATAAAATCAATCCGCTCATAAGCACAAAAAACCAGCCTTTATAAAGCGAAATTGTATGTATAAGATAAGGATCTTGTGTTAAGCCAAGTACAAATCGGTCAGAAAACAATATCCACATTGCCCCCAACACAATATAAATCAGTGTAATTCTAATGTAAAAAGGGATTTTTCGAAACATAGCAAATCATCGATTTTTCAACAATTTACAAAAAATAGTTTATAAAAAACAAAACAGTATTACATCCATGGTTGCATTACTCGGTTTAGTGTATCGCGACCTTGTGCCCACGAGAGAAAAATGCCATAATTAGTAATCGGCACACTTACGTTTCGCAAATCGCGTAAGCGTGCTTGCAGCTTCTGATTGCTAATCATGCAACCGCCGCAATGAATGATGAGTTTATACGACTGTAATGACTCATTATTCTGAAATTCTCGTCCAAAATTGAATTCTACTTTTACACCGGGATAGCGTTTTTTTATCATGGCAGGAATCTGCACTGTGCCAATATCTTCCTGAATTCTGGAATGGTTGCATGCTTCAGCTATAAGAATTTTATCGCCCGGCTGCAATGTATTCATAGCTTTTATTCCGTCGAAAAATTCGTGAATATGTCCAAGGCTTACATGATTTATCATCATAATTGAAAAGGTCGTCAAAGGAATATCGGCGGGAACCCAAAGCTTCATAATATCCATTGCCTGCGAATCGGTAATTATAGCTTTTGGCTTTTGCTTGAAACTTTGCAGAAAGTTTTCGAAACGTATTTTTTCTTCGTAGACACCAACACCCCTGGCTCGATTCAAATCCATTCGATAAGCAATTGGATATGCCCATTTTCGTGTGATATACTCAACCGCCATTGCTTGTGGACGCAGAAATCGACCCTGTGGGGTTTCCTCATCCATTGGAATATTCAACACATAAAATTCTCCGGGCTCAACAAAAGGCAACAATTGAGTCTCGCTTTTTCCTGACTCATAATTATTCAGTATAAAATCAAGCATAAGAGACCTCACGCCTTGTTCTATGACACTTATTTGCAGAGCCTTATAAAACTTCAGCACCGGAAGTAACTCAATTATATTTTCAATCTTCTTTGCACTGTCAATATTGAATAAATTGAAAACTACAAGTAATTGTTTGTCCAATTCGCGAGCCTGCTCTATCACAAGTCTCTCCACATCGAAATCGGGAGTATCGGGGTCAATAACCAGAAGTATAAGATCGCACTCTTTTAACACCTTAAGTACTTTGGTGCGTTTTTTTTCGCCAAGTCCCGAAATCTCATCAAGCCCAGCAGTATCGAAAAGCTTTACGGGTCCCATGCCATGCAACTCAATAAGTGCAACCTTAGTATCGGCAGTGGTACCGGGAGTTGAATCAGTAATTGACGTTTCTTGCTGAGTAAGCAAATTCATCAAGCTGCTTTTGCCCGAATTCATTTTACCTAAAATGCCTATGTGCTCTCTTTCAATCATTTTACGACCACTTTTATAAATATTTCGAATTGCGTAAAACCAATAATGAAGTTATTCATTTATTGTATTTGTAAAGTTAGTTGAATTATTAAAAAAGCACAGGAAAAGTTTTGTTAGATCAATTCCAAAATGTATTTTGTAACTGATTTTTTTATACCGTTTCAATAAATATTTTAGTTTTGTAAATTGAAGAAAAATCGTAATGGAGAAAATTGCAGTATTTCCCGGCTCATTCGATCCCTTTACCATTGGGCACGAATCGGTATTAAAAAGAGCACTTCCAATTTTTGACAAAATTATTGTCATGCTTGGAGTTAACGATCAAAAGAAATACCTTTTGCCCATTGAAGTCCGAAAACAAATTATTGAAGATGTTTTCGAAGGAATAAAAAAGATTGAAGTGGAAATACATGATGGTTTAACTGTTGATTTTTGCAAAAAGGTTGGAGCTACACATATTTTGAGAGGTTTGAGAACATCTGCCGACTTTGAATACGAAAGAGCTATAGCACAGGTGAATAAAAAAATGTATAACGACATTGAAACTGTTTTTTTGCTCACGCTGCCCGAACATACTCCGGTTAACTCATCGGTTGTTCGTGATATTTTGAAGCACAATGGCGATATTAGCATGTTTATACCTGACAAAATTGATTTAAAAAAATACCTTGGGGATGAGATTGATTAAGAGTTGTGGTTTTATTATCGTTTTATTAATGACTCACATACTGGTATTGGGCGCTGAAATTAAGTTTAATGCCCCGCAATATGCAGGAGATTCATTTATATTTTATACCATACCAAACTTCCTTACCGAAAATCAGGAAATTGTGGGTGAAGGAACTGTTGATGCCGATGGAAATTTCACATGCTCAATAGACATAAACGAAAGAATGCCCGTTTATAGTGACTTTGGAGGATTTCAAGGCTGGTTGATTATTGACCCCGATGAAAGCCTTGAGATAATGCTTCCGCCCAAACAAGAAGAACGTCAAACCTCAAATCCCTATCGCAGATTAAGAAGTTTCCACTTTGGAATTAAAGGCAGCACCCCTGAAAATACGAACTTACTCATCAACAATTTCAACAGGCAGTACAACATGCAGATGAGTCAAAATATGCAGGAAATATTTCACCGCCGCTCGCTCAATAAAGCAGAAGAAGTAGTTGAATTACTAAAAGACCAATTCCCTGAAACCGACAACAAATATTTTGAAAAATTTAAGGATTATAAGTATGCCAACACAAAATATTCTGCACTTATTCAAGACCCCGAACTTATAATTAATGAATATTTCATAGACAAGCCAATTCAATATAACCTTCCCGAGTACAGTGAACTTTTCAATAAAATATTTGGAACTCACCTTCAATATGCTACACAGCAGGTAAACGGACAACGAATTACCATTATGCTGAACTCAGGTTCGTACGAACAACTCATTGACTGGCTTACCCTGGAACAATCGTTCAACATCGAATTAGCCGAAGCGGTTATCATTAAAGGAATAAAACCACTTTTCTACTCCAAGCGCTTTAATACGGTAGGCCTTTTCACTATTTTGCAACGTATCACCGACTCGTCGAAAAACGAGACTCATCAAATTGCGGCTAATCGTATTTTTAACGAATTGGCACAAACCCAATACGGAGCAATTGCGCCTGAGCTGGCCTTGCTCGATATAAATGGCAACTACCGCAACTGGGACGACTTTGAGGGAAAATACGTGTACTTATGCTTCACCCGCACCGATAATGTCAAATTCAATTCTCACAAAGAATTGATGAAAGAATTTCAAAACAAATACGAGGACGATTTAGTGCTTGTAATTGTAATCGAAGACGACGAGATTGAAAAAAATGCCGACAAACTGTCAAGCGAAGGTTTCGAATGGACTGTACTCAGAGGACAAACCCGCAGGGAAGTATACCAGTCGTTTAACGTGAGAATAATGCCTACCTACTTTTTGGTTGATCCTCAAGGACGAATGGCCGGTTCGCAGGCACCATGGCCCGATGAAAATTTCGAGATGCAGTTTGCCAATGTACTCAGAGCTACTAACAACAACCATTAGACAACATTTTTAAAAATACAAGCCTACTTTAACAACTGTAATAACGAGGGGTAAGTATCTTCAGCAATTAAGAACTTGTTGCGCCAGCATACTGCGGTAATGCTTTCACTCGTTTGCGGCACAGGAATTTCATCACCCTTATAATTCATGGTATACCAATAAGTAGGCTTAAACACCCAACGGTTATTATGATGAGGTGAGCGATATACATGAAAGGTAGTATTTTTGAAAGCCGTTACCTCTAAGCCGTGCAAACCGGTTTCTTCTTCAACCTCGCGCAATGCAGCCTGCACTGGAGTTTCGCCTTTATCAATTTTTCCTTTAGGCAAATCCCACATCCCCAAACGTTTAATACACAACAATTCATTTTTTGAGTTATAAACCAAACCTCCGGCAGCTTCAATTTTAATGAAATACTTATCAATAAAAACATCAAGCACATCTTCGTGCAACACCTCAATATACATATCGGCATGCATTTCATCATGTAGAAAACGATCCATTGCTTTTGCAAAATCGTTATAGCCCGAAACTTTCGAATAATACGTGTTATCAGGTACCAAACCCTCGACTCCGGTGTTTATAAAAACACTTCGGTCATTGAAAAAAACTTTGTACATTTGCCCAAAATAATAAAATCTTATATATGAATAACTATCAACTTGAAGTAACAAAACGATTACTACAAATAAACACAATAAAAGTACAACCTACAAGCCCTTTTCACTGGGCATCAGGATGGTTGTCGCCAATTTATTGCGATAACCGCAAAATTTTGTCTTACCCCGAAACCCGAAACTACATTCGCGACTGCTTTACTGAACTCATTAAAGAAAAATACCCACAGGTCGAGGTCATTGCCGGTGTTGCAACCGGAGCAATTGCCATTGGAGTGTTGGTTGCCGAGCAGCTGAACCTTCCGTTTGTTTATGTTCGCTCTTCGCCTAAAGATCACGGGCTTGAGAACCTTGTTGAAGGTGATTTAAAACCAAGCCAGAAAATTGTAATTATTGAAGATTTGGTATCAACAGGTGGCAGCAGTCTGAAAGCAGCCCAGGCACTTACCAATTTTGGAGGCGACGTATTGGGCATGATGGCAATTTTTACCTATAATTTCACCGTGGCAAACAAAAACTTCGAAGATGCAGGCCTTGAGCTTACTACTTTGAGTAACTACCAAACATTAATTAATCATGCACTCAGCACTGGTGAAATTCAGGAATGCGACATGAAAAGCCTCAACCAATGGCGCGAAAATCCGTCGGAATGGGGTAAAAAGTAAAGCAAAATCAAAATATAAAAAATAACATGAGCCGGATACAATCTCACAAAATCCGGCTCTTTTTCAACTGACAAATTATGGGCGTAAATAAATATGTTAGCGAAGTAAAAACCATCAAACACACTCACGACACAGTTTTCAATTTTCTTTCAGACTTTAATAACCTTGGAAAATTCTTCAACGAGTTTACCATTGACCAAATTTCGCAACAATTACCCCAAGGCTCAATCGAAGATTTTGAGTCGGATTATGACAGTTGTCGTTTTAGAATTAGCAAATTAGGCGAAGCCGGCTTCCGCATTATTGACCGGGAGCCTACTAAAACAATAAAAATAACAGGCGAAGGAAAAATTCCGATTGAAATTCTTTTATGGATACAAATTGTTCCCTCAGGACCTTACGAGACTAAAATAAGGCTTACCCTGCATGCCGAAATGAGCTTCATGATTAAAGCAATGATTGGTAACAAGCTTAATGATGGCATAAACAAACTTGCCGATGCGCTTACAATGATACCTTATAATTAAACATTGCCCACAAATTCAACTTCTTTAAAATGATAAGTTCGTAAGTGCTTTTCGGTATCGGATATAAGCAAACGCCCAATTTCATCAACGCCTTTAATTCTACCCGAAAAGCGGCCGTTTTTATCGTTGAATAGGTACAACTTTTCAAAATTATACAAACGTGAAAGATAGGTGGCATCAATAAATTCAACATTGGCTTGTGTCAAATGGTTGTACCATTTATCTATTGCAAGAATGATTTTATTCAATACAGTATTTAACTCAATTTCCGCTCCGAATAGTTCTGTCAGCGAAACCGGATTTGGGATTTTTTCTGAAAATGAGGTTTGATTTACATTTAAGCCAATACCGGCCACCGAATATCTGAAAGCATTACCCATTATAGAGTTTTCAATTAAAATACCGGCAATTTTCATGTCGCCCACGTACACATCGTTTGGCCATTTCACTGTACAATTATCAATATCGAAATCTGCCACAACGTCTGATATAGCCAGTGCAACTACCTTCGAAATAAGAAACTGATGCGAAACAGGTAAAAATTCAGGAAACAAAATTACGCTGCACAACAAGTTTAATCCTGACAAGCTTTCCCAGCTATTACCGCGTTGGCCTCTGCCTTGCAACTGACTTTTTGCCACTACTATTGTGCCTTCGTCACAGCTGTTTTCATTACATAGTGCAATGGCATAGTTGTTGGTTGAATCAACCTCGTTAAGCTTAATCACTCTTTTTCCTATAAATTCTGCCATAATTTCAGAAGTAATAATCAGGTAAAAGTTTAAATTTGCAAAATAGCAATACAAATATATGGACAAAAACAAACAAACAAACTCTAGTATAAAATTAATAAACGCAATAGTTGAAGGAGTAAGAAGAAGAAAAGGCGAAGAAATTATTGACCTTGATCTTACAAAAATTGACAATACCGAATGTGACCATTTCATAATATGCCATGGAAATTCTAATACACATGTTGAAGCAATTGCTCGATCGGTTGAAGAAACCGTAACTGAAATTGTCGGCCAGGATGTATGGCACAGAGATGGATACCGCAATGCAGAATGGATATTACTAGACTACTCAGACATAATGGTACATGTTTTTCAGGGAAACTGGCGCAAGCATTACGACATCGAAGCTCTTTGGGCCGATGCGGCAATGAATAAATACAAATCGGACATATAAAGAAAAAAGAATATAATGACTGAAAAGAAGAAAGAAAACTTAACGAATAACTATAAGCCCAAACCATCGGGGAGCAACGGGAAACCTAAATTCAACATGGCATACATTTACATTGCCATTATACTTGTGTTGGGCATCCAGTTTTTCACAACAGGTAAAAGTGCGGTACAAACATCTTGGTACGAGGTAAAAAACACAATGATTCAGAATGATGATATCAAAAAAATAATCATTCTTAACAAAACCGAAGCCAATATTTACCTCAAGAAAGAGAGTTACGAAAAATATAAAGATCGCTTAGGCACAGGTTTTAATAAACCCGACATTAACGGGCCGCATTATTACTTCAAAATTGGCTCAATTGAAGTATTCAACGATAACCTTAAAGAAGCCACAGCAGAATTTGGCACGCAGGAAATTCAGATTGAATATGACGAAACATGGGACTGGACAGGAATGTTAAGTTTCCTTTTCCCACTTGCGTTATTCATATTTTTATGGTGGTATCTTTTCCGACGTATGAGTAAAGGAGGCGGCCCCGGAGGCGGTATTTTCAATGTGGGAAAATCGCAGGCTAAGATCTTCGATAAAGACCAGAAAGTGAGTACCACATTTAAAGATGTAGCCGGTTTGTCGGAGGCAAAGCAGGAAATTGAAGAAATTGTTTCATTTTTGAAGAATCCTGAACATTATACAAAATTAGGAGGTAAGATTCCTAAAGGTGCGCTTCTGGTAGGCCCTCCGGGAACCGGAAAAACCCTTCTTGCGAAAGCAGTTGCCGGCGAAGCACATGTGCCCTTCTTTTCCATGTCGGGTTCCGATTTTGTTGAAATGTTTGTCGGAGTTGGTGCTTCACGTGTACGCGATTTGTTTAAGCAAGCCAAGGAAAAAGCACCCTGCATTGTATTTATCGACGAGATTGACGCCATTGGACGTGCCCGCGGCAAAAACCCAAATATGGGATCAAACGACGAGCGTGAAAACACGCTTAACCAGCTGCTGACAGAAATGGACGGATTCGACACCAACTCGGGAGTTATCATTCTGGCTGCCACAAACCGTGCCGACATACTCGACCGTGCACTTATGCGCGCCGGCAGGTTCGACCGCCAAATACACGTTGAATTACCCGACCTAAACGAGCGTAATGCTATTTTCAAAGTACACCTTAAACCTCTGAAAATTTCAGATGCCTGCGATACCGAGTTCTTGGCCAAACAAACTCCGGGCTTTTCGGGAGCCGATATAGCCAATGTGTGTAACGAAGCAGCACTTATTGCCGCACGAAACAATCATAGTGCAGTTGAAAAACAAGATTTCCTCGATGCAATTGATCGCATTGTAGGGGGACTTGAAAAAAAGAATAAAATCATTTCGTTTGAAGAGAAAAAAACCATTGCATACCACGAAGCCGGACATGCCTCGGTGAGCTGGCTGCTTAAACACGCTCACCCACTGGTAAAAGTAACCATTGTACCGCGTGGAAAAGCGCTGGGTGCTGCATGGTATTTACCCGAAGAACGCTCAATCACAACAAAAGAACAACTCATGGACGAAATGGCAGCCATTCTTGGCGGACGCGCAGCCGAAGAATTGACTTTTAAATCAATCTCATCGGGAGCACAAAACGACCTTGAAAGGGTAACCAAACAGGCCTATGCCATGGTAAGTTATTTTGGCATGAGCGAGAAAGTAGGAAACCTCAGCTACTACGACTCAACCGGGCAATCGGATTATGGTTTTACAAAACCATACAGCGAAAAAACAGCAATACTGATAGATGAGGAAATAAAAAGATTCATTGACGAGGCTTACGTAAGAGCAAAAGAAGTACTCCGAAAAAATGCCGACGGCCATAGAATCCTGTCCGAAAGACTTCTGGAAAAAGAAGTACTGTTTTCCGACGATCTGGAAGAAATATTTGGTCCCAGACCAGGAATGAAGAAAATAAATAAGGAATCGAAAGAAATGATAGACAATAACGAAATAAATGTAAAACACGACTCACCAAAAGCTGAACAATAAAACAAAATATTTATAAACTATTATTACTTTTACACCGGGCAAAGTTTTTTCAGCACTTTTCCCGGTTTTTTATTCATGTGTTTTCGATAATATTAAACACAATTACTTTTTTTTTTCTATATTGATGAAATAATGTAACAATTAAATCCAATAATCATGGAAAAAGGATGGAAACAAGTATTTTTGTCGGGAGAACTGTACCGGGCAGAAATTGCACGGGAATTACTTGAAAACAACGGAGTAAGTGCTGTTATTCTGAATCAAAAAGATTCATCGTATGCCTCATTTGGAAATATTGAAGTATATGTGAATGAAAAAGATGAAGCCAAAGCACTTGAAATATTAAAAGAACTGAAAAATTGAAGAACTTTTTAATTCGTACCATAACAGGAGGAATATACGTTGTATTATCGATAGGATGTATTTTAGCAGGCAGATACACATTTCTAGCACTGTTTTCAATACTACTTGCCTATACACTATTTGAATTTTACCGTTTATGTAAAAAAGGTGGCAACTATCCGCATACAGTACCCGGAATAATTACAGCACTTTATTTCTTCATTTCTTTTTTCATTTACGAAATGCAATGGGTTAACGAATTAATATTTTTTGGGCTTATTCCACTTTTGCTTTTAACACCAGTCATCGAATTATTCAAAAAAAGTAAAAATGCAGCACAAAACATTGCCTACACAATATTTGGAATAGTTTATATTGCACTACCCTTTTCAGTACTCAACTTTATTGCAACTCCATATAGTCATTCACCCGAACTATTTATGCCAGAAATGTTAATTGGCCTGTTCATATTACTTTGGGCAAACGACTCAGGAGCTTATGTAGTGGGCAGCCGTTTGGGTAAAACAAAAATGGCTGAGCGCATTTCTCCACAAAAAACATGGGAAGGAGCTACAGGTGGTGCAATTTTGGCTATTGCAGTATCTATTGTGTTTTTCAATCTCGTAGGCCACTTTAACTTATTCCATTCAATAATAATTGGAATGCTTATCGTGATTGCAGGTACATTGGGCGACCTCACCGAATCGATGATGAAAAGAAGTTTTGGAGTTAAAGATTCCGGCCGCTTATTACCCGGGCACGGTGGCCTGCTCGACCGTTTCGACAGTATGCTTTTTGCCGCTCCGGTTTATTACATTTATATTTCGATTATTTTAAACTATTAGCAAAATGAAAGTACATAAAGAAGGAAGAGTTACACTTTTTATCGTGGCTGTTTTTATTCTGCTTATAAGCTATTTGACCATAAAATATACCCGCAACGAATACATTATTTATATCGTAGTTGCCTTGTCGGTATTACTGTATGCATTTACACTCTATTTCTTCAGGGTTGTAAACAGGACTGTAATCAACGACGGAAATTCGGTAATGGCTCCATGCGACGGGACTGTGGTAGTAATTGAACCGGCCTACGAAGATGAATTCCTGAAATGCGATACTATCAAGGTTTCAATATTCATGTCGCCTTTTGATGTACATATGAACTGGTTTCCACTTAGCGGAAAAATTTTGTATAAAGCCATGCACAAAGGAAATCACCTTGCAGCCTGGGCACCAAAATCGTCAACCCTCAACGAACGTTCATCGGTAGTTATTGAGACGCCCGAAAACAAGACCATTATGCTGCGTCAAATTGCCGGTGCTATGGCACGCAGGGTTGTTTGCTATGCCACTCAAAACGAATATGCCGAACAAAACGGACACCTGGGATTTATCAAATTTGGCTCAAGGGTTGATTTATACTTGCCTGTTGATGCCCAAATCAAAGTTGAATTGAATCAAAAAGTTACCGGAACCCAAACGGTTATTGCACGCTTCTAATATGAATATAAAAGCAAATACGAAGTGGTACGCTTTTGTTCCCAACCTTGTTACCACCCTCAATTTACTTTGTGGTGCTACAGCTTTATTTTTTGCTTTTCATCACAACATTAGCATCGCTTTTATTTTGATGATTGCCGGCGCATTTTTCGATTTTGCTGACGGAATGCTTGCAAGATTATTGAAAGTAAGTGGTGAAGTTGGCAAACAACTCGACTCACTGGCCGACCTGGTTACTTTTGGTGTGCTTCCCGCAGCAATGGTTTTTTCGGCTCAGCAGTCAATTTTAGATGCCCAAATGACAGACAACAGCCACTATTCAGTCATGCATTGGATTTATCTTCTAAGCCCCCTTTTTATTGTTGCCCTCTCGGCCTTACGCTTGGCAAAATTTAATATTGATACCCGCCAGAGCAATTCATTTATTGGCCTTCCCACTCCGGCAAATGCCTTGTTTTTTGCTTCGCTAAGTTATAGCATTTTTGCATCAAACAGCCTTATTGGCAATCTGGCTGACAACAACCTGCTACTGTTTATACTTACAATTGTCTTTTCGTTACTCCTCGTTACGCCACTACCTATGTTTTCGCTTAAATTTTCAAACCTGTCAGTAAAAAGTAATCTAATTCGTTATGTATTTTTACTCCTCGCGCTGCTAATCATTCTATTTTTTAAAACCGATGCCATTTCTGTAGTGATTTTACTTTATATTTTTATTTCTTTCTTAAGTGCAAGAACGCATAAGCTTCTAAAGTAGATATAGACTTCTAATCCCGCCGGGATTAATATTGTAATACCATAGCAATTCCGCAATTGCAGGAATTTTACCTCAATTAAACACCTGTCAGTAAAAACAACCCAGTTTCTACGATTCTCTGTGCTTGAAATTTAGCAAGCCCTGCAAGCTTGCAAGTATTAGCTTATGGCACACAGCTTTTTTACCTTAAAGCTGCTTTATTGCCCGAAAATATAGAGAAGCGTGGAAATCCAGCCCCCTGACCTCAGCGAGGTCAAATGTCTATAGAAACCACGTAATGTATAAAAAACATGCGACCCCGG
>SKHV01000395.1 GCA_007116765.1 Prolixibacteraceae bacterium
AAAAACTTAATCCTTCAAATTATTTGCTAACATTAAATTCATTTTCTAGAAATTGCTTTACATCTTCCATAAGCCATTGCGGTGTTGATGTAGCACCGCAAATACCTACACGGCTAACATTATCGAACCATTCGAAATTAATGGCCTTAGCAGAAGTAACGAAACGTGTGTTTTGGTTTTTTGTTTTGCATACATTGAATAAGAGTTTCCCGTTTGAACTATTTGATCCACTTACGAAAATCACCAAATCATATTGAGTGGCAAACCATTTCAAATGTGGCACCCTATTGGCTACCTGCCGGCAAATGGTATCGTATATCACCAGGCTTTTCTCTGCTCGGTTTTTCAATTCGCTTTTTATTGCTTCAAACCCATCGAGTGGCATAGTGGTTTGACAATAAAGCTCAATTGGGCGTGAATAATCCACCTTGTCAAGGTCGTGTATATTACTGATCACAATTGCCTTATCCTTCGTTTGCCCGTTCAGACCTATTACTTCAGGATGATTCTTCTTGCCGTAAATAAGGATTTGCCCGTCCGATTTCTGCAATTCACTGAAGCTCTTACTGATTCTTTGCTGTAGTTTTAACACCACCGGACAAGTAGCATCTACAATTCTATTATTATTCCTTTTCAGTTCTTCGTAAGCCGATGGAGGCTCTCCATGTGTACGTATGAGTACGGTCTTTTCGCTTATTTTGCTCAAATCCAAAACCGAAATTGGCTTTACACCAAGTTTTCCAAGTCGCTCAATTTCATTTTCGTTGTGCACAATTTCACCCAGCGAAATTACTTCAGAATTGTTTTTTGTCAATTCCTCTGCCTTATTTATGGCATTTTGCACACCAAAACAAAAGCCCGACTTTTTATCAATTTCAATTATCATTTTTCGCATTGGTGTTTTTCAAAATCTCTGTTACCCAATTTAATACCTGATTCAATTGCTGCTCACGAGTTAAATTGCTATTGTCAAGTACTATTGCATCGGGAGCCTTTAGCAACGGACTTTCCTCGCGGTTTGAATCAATAAAATCACGCTTTTCCACGTTTTTCAGAATGGTTTCGAAAGGTATCTCTTCGCCTTTTTCTTTCATTTCGTCGAATCTGCGCTTCGCACGCACTTGTGCCGATGCCGTTAAAAACACTTTCAATTCGGCCTGCGGAAAAACCACTGTTCCAATATCGCGACCATCCATCACAATGCCTCCATCAACTCCCATATGTTGCTGTAGTATTACCATTGCCTGGCGCACTT
Source organism: Prolixibacteraceae bacterium (assembly GCA_007116765.1). Classification (GTDB taxonomy): domain Bacteria; phylum Bacteroidota; class Bacteroidia; order Bacteroidales; family Prolixibacteraceae; genus Roseimarinus. The sequence continues at coordinate 1,256 of SKHV01000395.1, forward strand.
CTTTTATGGTAGCCACATGACTCACGTTTTCAGAAACCTGCATGCGGCGTATTTCATTTTCTACATTTTCGCCGTTTAAGAAAGTATCACTATTATTCGAATTGGGATTGTATTCAAAAGTGATTTCTATGTTTTCTAGTTCACGAATAAGCTTATGTTTTTCTACTTCATTTGAGGTAATAAGATTATTACGCAAAGCATACAATGTAACAGCCCTGTACATTGCCCCGGTATCGATATATTTATATTTCAAGCGGCTTGCAAGTTGTTTTGAGAGCGTACTTTTGCCACACGATGAATGCCCGTCGACAGCGATAATTATTTTTTGATTGTGCATATACCTCAATTTTTTCAGGCAAAGATATAATATTTCGATATGTAAATCAGCAAGGCCTTATTTAACGCATAAATTCAGAAAGGTTGGTCGTAACCGAGAAAGTATTCGACACACTTCCTATGTGATAACTGGCAATTGCATACGACACTCTGAATTTTGAAACTTTCACAGTAAAGCCTCCCGATAAACCAACAGCTGCCGGGTTATTATTAAGTGCCAATTCCCATCGGCGTTGAAAATTGTAACCTAGCCCTAAAATAAAATTTTGCGAGGGAGTAAACTCAACACCCAAAATTACGTGACGCATAAACTGCTTCAGAAAATCGTCGGAGCGACCAACAATATAATCGTTTTTTCTATGGTCGTAGTCCCAGGTGCTTTTATCGGTCAAATTCCATTTGGTTAAACTGTGTAATGTAACATTGAAACGAAATGGGGCATGCGCAAGTCGCTGAGAAAAACCAAGCTGCAAATCGAAAGGCAAAGGCTCACGTTCTCCGTTTTCATTGTCGTAATTAGTAAGTTGTATCCCGAAGTTTTTGGCTACTATTCCAGCATTAAAATTACCCGAAGAATCGGCATACGAGAAGCCAATATCGGATGCAATACCAAACGAGCTATATACTTCGTAAACCGAATATACAGGCTTTAAACTTGCACCTATTCTGATATTTTTCCACAATTCCCGCGAATACGAAATATTAAGTGCATAATCGGCCGCTGAAAATGATCCGACTTTCTCGCCTGTTTGCAATGCATGAGTAAATTGTCCGTAGTGTATATAATGCATTCCGGCTGCGAAAGTTCCTATGTCTTCAAAATGACGAGCATAAGCAGTATACCCTAAACGTACATCAGCTATGTAATCGATATAGTTTAGCGCTAATGCATTGTGCATATCGGGCATCAACAATGCAGGATTATAATATATAAATCCTAATTCAGCACTGTCAATCATACCCACTTGTGTTCCTCCCAGTGCATTTATCCGCGCCGATGTACTAAGGTTCAAGAAATCATAAGTAGCATCTCCACCAAATTGAGCCGGCGACTTTATAAAAAATAAAAGAAACAAAAGCAGTGTATATATGTAGCGCATCATCGGTTTATAATTCATTTAATTTTTAAAAGCTGACAGCAAATTTACCATTTGCCGATATTAAAGTTTTTTAGTCCCACTTTACTTAATGTGAACAGTTCTGACTAAATAATGTAAACATTAAACGCCAAAGATAATTTTTTATTATTTTATCCATATAAAAACAAATGAGATTGTATGCCCGATTAAAGCAAAACAATCTCATTGTCTCAGTAAAAAATCATATAAAAAGAATTGATTAATAATAATATTAATATTAAACTCAATTCTGTGCATTATGGATAATCACTGAATGTCTTTATTTTGCGATGTACTCACAATCACACACAATAATCCCGATAAAAGATTAGGTGCGAACAAGTAATATCTATTTTTCAAATGTATAAATTCTACTCTTTTTTTAACGGAAAAATTCCGGTTTAAAATGTACACCAGATTTGATGACGGGTTGTGTATAAGTTTAATTGGAAGCGACCCTTCGGTATGAGCAGGCACCTGAGTGCTTGCAGGTGTTACACCGCTTGATAAAAACCGGGTTACTTCAATTTTTTGCTGTTCGGGATGTATTGATAAACTTTCGTTTCCCAAATGTTTGTTTAAAACAAACATAATTCCCAAAAGCAAAACAATGCCGGTAAAAACGCTATAGCTTATATGTTTTGGTTTATATCTCATTTCTTTGTTTCACAAATCTAAAAAAATTAAATATTTCCACACACAAGAAATATAATTTCTTGTGTATTTTGGGTAATATTGCAAAAATTAAATCCGCTTTATTAAAAGATAATACAATATATTTTTCAAAACAGAGTTTTACAACTTTAAACTCGAATTAAGCATAAATTAATTTTGAAAACCGAACACATACACACATATATAAAGGTAATATTGCTTTCATTCATTTTTCTCGCGTGTTCGACCGAGAAAAATACCCTTGTGAACCGCAGCTATCATAACCTTACGGCCTATTACAATATTTATTTCAATGGAAACGAATCGCTTGAAGAAGGATTAAACAAAATTGAAACGCGAATTGAAGAAGATTATACAAAAATACTTCCCATTTTTAAAGAGAGCTTACCCGAGACCGAATCGCTGGTAATGGGCGATATGGAAAGGGCTATTGATAAAGCTACTAAGCTGATCAAAATGCGTTCGATTACTGCTCCGCCCGAATCGAATCGCCGCCAACAGGATCCACGAAAAAGAAAACCTGTTAAACCTGAATATAACCGCCATGTACCCGACGCATACATCATGATGGGGCGTGCTTATTTATACCAAAAAAATTATTTTCTGGCTTCGAATACCTTTTCGATGATCATTAGGCGTTACAACACTTTTCCCATTAAATACGATGCTTACATATGGTTACTCAGAACATATAACGAATCAGAGCGCTTTGCCGAAGCAAGGGAACTCATTGACATGCTTGAAGCCGATGACGATTTTCCCTCAAAACTTGATGGCGAATTGGCCATTGCAGCAGCCGATATGTACTTAAAACAACTCCGTTACACCGAAGCAATTCAGTATTTAAATATTGGCGCACGAAAAATTAAAGGAAACCAAAGAAAAACCCGTTACAACTTTATTCTGGGCCAGCTATATCAGGAACAAGGAAACAGCGAGCGCGCCATAGAAGCATACAAAAGGGTAATAAGGCGACGCCCCGATTATGAAATGTTGTTCAATGCCCGTATTAATAGTGCCCGGGCATATTCAGGTGAAGGCGACATCACAGCCTTGAGGCGAGAACTTAATCGCATGAGTCGTAAAAGGCGCAATGCTCCCTACCTCGACCAAATATATTACGCACTGGGAAATATTTTATACAACGAAGGTCGAATAAACGACGCGGTTGATCACTATAAGCTCTCAGCCACCTCGTCGGTAAAAAACACCTATCAACGGGCATTAAGCTGCATAACACTTGCCGAAATATACTTTGACCAACGCGACTATATTCCTTCGGGAATGTACTACGACAGTGCTATGGTGTTAATCGACAACAATTACCCCAATTTCAATGCCATAAACCAAAAACACACCAGTTTATCCAGGTTAGTGGATAACTTACTCACTGTTGAGACTCAAGATTCGCTTCAGCACCTGGCAAGTTTGAGCCAGCCCGAACTCGAAGCCAAAATTAATAGCTGGATTACAGCCGAAAAGCAACGATTTGATGAAATGGATGCCGCATCGGCAGCCGCGGATTATGGAAGTGCTTTCGGAAGAACAATGGGTTCAAGAATGAGGTCCGGGGCACAGGGCGGTGGATGGTATTTCTACAACCCATCAACGATAGCTTATGGAAAGCAGGAATTCGGCCGACTTTGGGGCGAAAGACCCAATGATGACAACTGGCGGCGCAGTAATAAATCGGAAGCCATGTTTGACGACATGGATGAGTATGCTGAAGATGAATTCGACGAACTTATTGAAGAAGAAATTGAACCCCGTGCTGACGATCCCACTACCCGCGAATTCTACATGCAGGATATACCAACGAACGATTCGCTAATGGCTATTTCGCACACACAAATTCGCGAGGCACTTTTCGATGCAGCCATGTTGTTCAAAACCGATTTCAACGACTTTGAGAAAGCCATTGAAACCTATCTTGAACTGAACAGGCGTTATCCCGAAAACAGGTATGAACTACCCAGTTTTTTCTACTTGTGGGATTTATATGGGACTATTGAAAAACCCGACAGTGCAGCTTATTACAAAACTGCGGTTCTGAATAAATATCCAGAATCGAATTATGCCAAATACCTTACTAATCCAAACTTCTTTATTGAAGAACAAGCCCGAAAAGACAGCCTCAATTCGATTTACAATACCGCGTTTAACTACTACAAAATGCGCGATTTTGAAAACGCACGTCGCTACAGCAGGCAATTGATTGACATGAATGCCGACTCGACGATAATACCGAAAGCCCGTTTTATTGAAATGGTTTCGGTATCGCGAAAGTTTGAGCAAAGTAGATTTGCCGACTCGCTTAAAACATATATAAAAACTTACCCGCGGGAAGAGCCCACCAAACTGGCTCAACAAATACTTGATTTAATTGAGGAAGAAAAACTTGATGACTATCAGGAATTAATCAATACAGGTTATTTGAGCGATGTAATACGCAACATAGAAATTATTGCCCAAAGTCAGAATCCTGACGATCCCTACGCGTCGAAATGGGACGCCGACGAAAACCTTCTGCATTATTTCATTATAGCATTCCCTAACACTACCGACATTGACATAAACCGTTTACGCTTCGATATTGCCAATTACAATATCGACCATTATACCACGCTCGATTTCGATATTGAAACCGAAGCATTAAACAGTGAAACTCGTTTGGTAGTTGTGCGAAACTTCACCAACAAAGAAGCTGCTTTAATTTACTTCCTTTCGGTAATCAGAAAACCCGAAGTTTTTAAAACTTTGGCCGGGCATCAATTCCTGAATTTCGTGGTTTCGAGCAGTAACTATCGCGAAATGATGAACGACAGGGCTTACGAACAATATTTATCGTTTTTCGTGAATAATTATAGCATTTACACCACCGGCGAATTCCCCGAAGAAGATCTCGACTCACCCGAAGAACTCATGGCGCGCCTTGCCCGTGACCCCGACGAGGAATTAATTGAACGTGGAGAGTTTGTGGTTGTCGACACCCGGAGTGAAGAATATGAAGCGCCAGAACCAGAAGAACAGATATTCAATCTGGATTACGATAGCCAACACATGTACATGCTCATGATTAAAGAAGCTCGTTTCAACACAGGTTTCGTCATGCGCGATTTTGTAAGACACAACTCGTCGAACTTTCGGAACCAGCGTTTCAGAGTTGTGCCCAACAACATGCAGGGAAACACCTTGCTTTTAGTTTCCAATTTCGAAAATGCACACGATGCAATGCAATACCTCAATCATATTTCAAGGCAAAATCAGCTTTTCAGCTCAATTGGCGATGTTCAGTTCGAACACTATGTGATTAGCAGCGAGAATCTATCTAGCTTAACCACTACTAACAACATCGATGAATGGGAACGTTTTTACAGGTTCAATTACATACAACGCAGACCACCTGCTCCGGTTAGTGAAGAAGAACCGCAAACACAGGAAAGTGTAATCCCTGTTGAGGAAGAAACACAACAAACAAGTACTGAACAAACTATCGAGGAGGCAACTGAAGACTCTCAATCTATTCCTGAAGAGAGCAATTTAACGCAAGAACCTGAACCAGCTAGTTTGAATGAACAAACAAGTGAGGAAGATGCACCGGTGGAAACAGTTGTTGAAGCACAAGTCACCGAAGAGTACAATGGCTCGTTTGAATATAATGCCGAAGCTTCGCATAAACTCGTTTATATACTACCGGCAAGCGGATCGAACCAGGCCTTGCTTACCACTTATATCAATCGACTGAATGCAACCCGATTCAGTGGAAAAAATATCGAAGTGGGCACTGAAGATTTTGATGACTACCGTGTACTAGTTACAGTTTCGGGAATTGGAAACGAAGAAAATGCCAAAAAATACATGGACGAAATTAATGCCGATAGCCGCATTACTATGTCGCTACGCAATGTCAATTACCGAAGCTTTATCATCTCAGACGAGAATCATAGTATCTTCAAAGACACAAAAAACATTCAGGACTATCAAAAATTCTACAATTCTTATTATTAACCTGAGTTCGACAAAATTCTCAACTCAGGGGATTAGTTAAAAGTTGTCAAATTGCATATCGGGAAACAATAAACATGACAAACTGTTTGTTTATTGAATAGAATACGCCGAGAGCCCACACAAACTTTACAACTTAATAGCATTTATTTAGCTATATTGCATTCAGCATTAAACTGTGGCTCCTGACTCAACTACAAATTAACAAAATAAACTAATTTATAAAAAGAATGAATACACTGAAAAACAACAAAATACTTTGGGTCGACGATGAAATTGACCTTTTAAAACCACACATTATTTTTCTCGAAAACAAAGGTTACCGTGTTTTTACGGCAACCAACGGATCCGATGCCGTTGAAATGGTAAAAGAGCAATGGTTCGACATAATCTTTCTCGACGAAAATATGCCGGGATATACCGGGCTTGAAACACTAAACCAAATAAAGAAGCTCAACAGCCTTTCTCCGGTAGTTATGATTACCAAAAGCGAAGAAGAAGCAATAATGGACGAAGCCATAGGTTCTCAAATGGCCGATTACCTGATAAAGCCCGTAAACCCTCGTCAAATATTGCTTTCAATAAAAAAGAACATCAATAAGCAAGAGCTTATTACCAAACAAACCACCAGTGCTTATCAAATGGATTTCACCAAATTGTCGATGCAAATGAACAGTGCCAATTCGCTCGACGATTGGAAAGAAGTTTTCACGAAGCTTTCATACTGGGAAATGGAGCTAAGCAACTCCACCGATAAAGCGATGGACGAAGTGCTTGACATGCAAAAAACCGAAGCCAATAAATCATTCTGCAAATTAGTTCATAAAAACTATATCGCATGGGTGAACCAAAGTTATTCCGAGCGTCCACTCATATCACCCGATATCTTCAGGAAAAAAATATTCCCGGTTTTAGACGAAAAAAAGAAAGTGTTTCTGCTGCTGATCGACAATCTACGGTATGACCAATGGAAAGCCATTAGCACAATTTTCAGCGACTATTATTCCGTTGTAAACGAAGACATTTATATGAGCATACTGCCCACTGCAACCATGTATGCCCGCAATTCAATATTTTCGGGATTAATGCCCCTCGAAATTCAAAAAACCCTGCCTGATTTATGGACAGAAGACGACAATGAAGAAGGAGGAAAAAACAACCACGAAGAAAAATTACTAAAAAATCAGCTCCAGCGAAACGGCCGCAAGGAAAAATTATACTTCGAGAAAATTACCACCCGTAAGCAAGGAAGTAAATGGAGCGATTACCTGAATCAGGCCTTACAATCAGACCTATCGGTGATGGTGCTCAACTTTGTGGATATGATTTCGCATGCACGCACCGAAATGGACATGATTAAAGAACTCACCAACGATGAAGCAGCATACCGCTCTTTAACAACCAGTTGGTTTAAACATTCGGGCTTACCCGAAATGTTAAGGGAATTGAGCGAAAATGACTTTGAACTGATACTCACGACCGATCACGGAACAATAAAGGTGAACAATCCCTTAAAAGTAATTGGCGAGCGCTCAACCAACACCAACCTACGTTACAAGCTTGGACGGAACCTGAATTACAATCCAAAACAAGTATTCGAAATTAAAAAACCTGCCGAGGCTCACCTGCCTGCACCTAGTGTAAGTACATCGTTTATTATTGCCAATAATCAAGACTTTTTTGCATACCCTAACAACTTCAATTATTATGCAAATTATTACAAAAACACCTTCCAGCACGGTGGAATATCAATGGAAGAGATGCTAATACCAATTATAAGAATGCGACCCCGAAAATAATATACTTAAACACATCTCAATATAGATTACTAATGAAGAAGTTATCATAAATAATTCTAAAATCACGATTTTTAGACCTCTTACTTAAATAAAAAAGGGTATATTTAAGAAGCAATCAATAAAAATAAGAAA
>SKHV01000413.1 GCA_007116765.1 Prolixibacteraceae bacterium
AACCCCAATTGTTGATTTTTCAGAAGATTTTTTACTGAATCCAACGATTCAGTTCAACATTGTTTTTCCCGAATTACTCTGTGTGCGTCCTGCGGAAGTAACGAAAAATTAGTTGTTGGCAACAGTATTTTCTATTATTATTTCAGTCAGTTTGTCAATATCGGCTTTTTCGATTTCGCTTAAATCCAATTCAATTTTATTTCCGTTTTTTTTCACAACAGTGAGAATTCCGTTTTGTAAATCGGTTGACTGTACATCTTTAAAATTGAATGTCTTTCCAAGATATGATTTAATACGAATCGTGATTCCAGCTTTATTCCATCCAACATAATATTTTCCAAAACTCATTCTTGCAAAGAAAATAACCATTCCAACTGAACCAATAATTCCCAACATTTTATTCCATTCAGTTTTAGTTTCTCGAAAGATTTCAAATGATCCAGAAAACATAAAAATAATTGTCAAGAGTATTAAAATTCCATTTTTACAATCATTGAGTTTGTTGAATCTTATTCTTTTCATATTCGTTCAGTTATATTGTTGCCAACGTTTCTCAGCTATACGCAGGCAGGGCATTTCACCCCATAACTTTCTACGAAGAACTGAACTTTAAATTTATCACTTACCTGTCCTACGAAGCACGAAACCCCTGCTTGCGTATAGGTGATGTTGTGCCTTCGTTGTTCTTTTTCGTTCTGCTTGTCAGTCAGCGCTGGGGAAACCATACTCTTTGCCAAGTTTTGGTTTGCGTGTCGGCTGGTGCGACTTGGCAATGTGTATGGTTTTAGTGTTGGCATTTTTATTCCGTTTTTAATAGTCCGTTGTCCTGTAATTCTTTGTAGGTGCTTTTCAGTTCTGCGTTAAGTTGTGTTATGTATTCTTTACAAATGTGAAAATATAAGTCCTCTTTTTCATTTGTTAAGTTGAAGTCAAATTCTCCACTTTTTAGTAGTTCTAACAGTTTATTGAAAACAGTTTTTACGTCATTGGGTTTGTCTTCTGTCAGAACAATGTCTAATACAGTTTCACCAAGTGCAAGTTTTAAGGTTGCACTATTGTCTTTCCTTTCAATTGTTGCGTTATGTGTTGCCATATATTTTTCCTCTTTCACCAAAAGCAGATTTTCCGCCTTCTAATGTTTTCATACTAATTGATTTCCAATCTAAATTTGGTTTCTTTCCTGAACTACAAACTAAACTGTTAGAAAATGGATTTCCCGAATAAGTGTAATAACCATTAATATCGTGTTCACGGTAAATTGAGTTATACGGCAATGTCCTAACAGCAATATTTGCATCGTGTGTTGCTATAATAACTCTTTTACCACTTTTGGCTTTTTCTTTTATCAAAGGAACAATTACATCACTTATATAATCGTTTCCCAAACTTTTTTCAGGCTCGTCAATGAGATAAATTTCTTTGTCTTTCATCAATTCGTTGTGCAAAAGAACCATTGATGATTCACCGTTAGAAGGTGTGTAAAATTCATCATCTAATGTAAAATGTTTGTGAAAAAGCAATAAATCATTAATTGATAAAACAGATTCAGAACTCTCAACTTTTTTAAGTTCATCAATTTTTTCAAACAGAGTATTTGCATAAATATGCTTTGAAATGAGTTCTATTTTATCTGCAACTGATTTTTGTGGTATTTTTGTTGTGCTATTGGTGTGTTTGTATTTAGCATCAGAAATCTTTCCGTTTTGTATTAATAAATTGGTTTTACAATACAATTTCCCTTTATCTCCCAAATTGCCGACTTCTTCAATAATTGGCTCAATTGTTTTTGAAATATTTTCAAGAATTTTATTGACATCTTTTTCAATAGCAATTCTATTACTCGCATATTCGGCAAAACCTGTTTTAGTTGGCTTTTCAGGTTGTCCTGTTTTCTTGGAAATTTCAGAAACAAAAAGTTTTACCAATTTATTAAAGAAGCTGATACTCTTATAGTCAGTAAATCGTTTTCCTGATTCAGAATTTATTTTTTCTAAAATCCTTTCAATAACATTGTCTAATTCACCCAAAAGGTCACTACCGATAATTTCTTTTAGTTTTGTATCTGCGTTATAATAGTCCTTGAACTCCTGAAATTTTTCTAAATTATTTTTGATATCTTCAAAACTTCTTTTTGGTGAATTTTCATCAAGTGTAGTGAATTTATCAATCTTTATGTTTTTTGAGATTTTGTTCGTTGCTTCTACGGAATAATAATCTCTGTATTTTGATAAACTTGTTATTTCTTTTTCAGTAGCATTTCTCAAAGAAGCTAATTCTGTTGAACAATCATCAATTCCATATTGCTCAACGTTAATTGTTAATTGTGTGCCTTTAAGGTCAAAAACTTCATCTATTCTATTTGAGTTTGATTCATAGACTTCTGTTTTAAAACCTTTTCCATTATAGTATTTTGAGAGTGCTTTTAAAATATCTGTTTTTCCTGTCCCTTTTGAACCAAACAAAATATTAATGTCATTGAAAATATCAACATCCATTATTTCTGCTGCACTGTTAAACGGATTTATTTGTATAGTTTCTTTCGTCTTTTTGTCAAGAATTGTTTTGATTGTTGTATCATCTTTATCCAATAACAAACAAAATTGCTCAAAACTTTCTACGGGCAATCTCAATTCAGGTAAACTCGTGGAATTTTTAACATAGTCATTCCAATTTTGGACATCTGAACCGTGGATGGAGTTGTGTCCGTGATTGATGTAAATTCCTGCTGAAATAGATTTTGAAGCTTCTTTCAAAACTCTTTTAGGGTTAGAAACCAAACTTATAAGTTTATCTACGTCTTTGTCTGTTAGACTTGGTTTTTTTGAGTGATAATGAGCTACAAAAATTGCATCAAGGCAATCAAAATGACTTACAATATCATCAATGCTAATTGTAAAGGTATCGGCAGAATTACAGCCAATGACTTCATTTACTTTATCGCTAAATGATTTTGCGTTTTTCGGATTTACTATTGTGATTAAATGTGCTCTTCGTCCTTCTTCAAGAATATCAAATTCTATTCCTGCCCATATTTGACAAACTCCATCAACGCTGGTTTTGAATTGTGCGTACTGTTCAAGGTCAAAATGATTATGGTTAGTTATTGCTAAAATCTTTACGTCAGTTTCCTTGATAATTTCAGTGAATTTATCAACGTCAATGTTGCGGTGTTCAGAATCTCCTTGCTTTACTTTTTTTGTATGTGTATGTATATCAATCCTCATTCTGATTCACCTTTTTTTTATTTCGCCATTGCACGATATTCTGCTCGTTGCTCCTTAAAGAGTTTAAGCTGTTCAACGTGTTCTTTATACAATTTATGAAGTCCGTTTTTTGATTTCGTTTGTTCAGGAAATGTTAAAGAAAAAGCATCCAAATCATTTGTGTGGACTGCACTTTCAGGAACAACTTCTTTGATTTTTTCCAAAGACTTTAAATAATAGGGTTCGCTTATTTCACAAGCAGTCAAACTCAGCCCTGCATTGTAACAAGCAATTGCTATAGTTCCGCTTCCTAAATGTGTGTCTAAAATTTTGTCGCCTTGATTAGCGTACATTTTTAAAAGCCATTCATAAAGGTCTATCGGCTTTTGTGTTGGGTGGATTTTGTTTCTGTTTTTTCTTACACTATATCTAAAAATCTTGGATGGTCTGTCTAATGATGACCAAGCCATTTCAGCCATTGAAAAGTTGTTCAACGTTTCGGGTTGGTTTTTGTCCCAAATGATAAAACCTTTGTTGTATGGACTTCTTGCCCAAATCTGTCCAAAGTAATTTCCACCCCAAATAATCTGATTCTTTGAAACACGAAAAAGCTCATTAAAGTATTCGTCATTGGGTTTTACATCCCATTGACTGTACTCGTCCATATTAAATTTATGGTCGCCACCTCTTTTTGTTTTGTTCAAAATACCATAAGGCGGGTCAACAATTGCAAGGTCAAAATAGTTGTCGGGATACCTTGCCATTAAATTCATATTATCTTCTCTTGTAATTGTAATCATAGCAAATTTTAATTTTTAGCGGCAAACCTTGAAATGGTTAAATCCGAAATGTTTTTACTTATGTCTTTTCCGAGGTTATTGACAATAATGCTGTCAAAATCTTCGTAATCAATTTCTCTTACATCATTGTCTATACAGTTGTACAGGTATTCTGAAAATGTGTTTGCACGAATTATCACGATTGGACTTGTACGAATGTCCTGAAGTACAGCAGGAACATATCTTGGTGTAACTACAATTGTATAAGCACCCCCAATTTTTTCACGGTGTCCTTCTAATCTTCCTGCATTTACTCCTGATAATTTGTTTTTAGTTGATTTTGCATCTACAGCAAATTTTTTCTTTTTAGGAATGTATATACACTCTAAATCGGTGTTTCCTGCTCCTCCAATTTTTTGAGCTTCTACATTGTAGAACATATTGAATCCGTCTGTTAGAGCATCCTCAAAAAGATATGCTTCTGCACCGTCATTGTTATCTGCGTATTGCTCAATTAGCTTAGGAAGATTTAGCAATTCAAATTTGAAATCGTCTATTTCCTCCCCAATTTCAATGAGTAGTGTTTTTGGATAGAAGCTGTAAATTTCCTTTACAACATCTATTTTTAAACGCTCAGGGTCATTTAGCAACAATGGGTTTTCTAAAAACGAATATTCGCTTTCTAATTGCTGAACTAATGTTTTTAGATTATCGGGAATGGAAACTTCGTTTCTTGTAATTTTCCTAAAAGTGTTGGTGTTCCCGTGCTGTAATTTAGTAATAACAACTCCATCTTTTTTATTCAAAACACCTGCACTTTCAAATAAACTTGAAACATAATAATCCCATTCATATGCGGAATTTACATAAGCGTGTCTGTCCTCTTGGAATTTATTAGCAAGTTCCTCATCAGGAAGTTTTCGTAAATCCAAAAGTTCATTTACCAATTCATTGTATTTTGATTCTGTAATTTCTTTTGTGAAAACAACTGAATAGGCAACTTCAAAAGCGTAAAGTTTATTTGAGAGCCTTGGTTCGGATAATAATTTGTAAATCAATCGAAATGGATAGAGTTGAAACTCTTTATCTGTCCCGCTGTGTGGATGTTGATATTGAACAGCCCAAAGCATTGTAAGAAATATTTTGGCTGTTTTTTCTAAATCGTTAGTGTGTTTCAAAAACAGGTTTCCAAGCGGACTGAATAAAAAACGGTCTTGTCCGTCAACCTTGGCTTGGTAGCCAAACATATAATATGAAAGCTGATTGATTTTGTGATTTATTGCATCAAGAGGTAATTCAGGATTTCTTTCGTTGTATAAACCCAATTCTCTCAATTTTAGATTGAGATTAGTTTTGTCCTCTTTTGAAATACCTGTTTTTGTGTACGACTTTAAAAATTCCGCAACCGCACAAAGTTTTTCAAAATCCCTTGTGTGTCGGTATAAAATCCATTTTTTACTGTCAATTCTTAAAGTCATATTATCTATCTATTTGAGCAACAATGTTTTTAATCAATAATGGCGGAATACATTCGCCAATGCACTTTCTGATAAGTAACTCAGGTGTATTGTCTGGAATATTCCAATCTTGTGGTAAGGACGATAATAACATTAACTCCAAAGGTGTTAAAACTCTTGCATCTGAATAAATTCCATTTTCTAATTGTCTGCCTGGGTGTACATTAAGTTGTGAACTAATTGCGTCATTACGCATTGTAATTGTTGGTGCAGGTTCATCCCATTTTATTCGTCTATATGTTGTATTGTAGCTTTTTATTTTTTCTCCATTTGGTTTTACGGGGAAATACTTTTCGTTTTCAAAAGCTGTTTTTCCCGTAGGCGTGTGCTTCATCCATTTTATGTGATTTTCAGAATGTTTTCGTGCAAAATGCCATTTAATTTTAGATTTTTGTCCTGCTTCAATACTTGGTAAAAATCCAATTTTTTCTTCTACTGTCATTTGTTTTTTAGACATTTTAGGTTGTCCCCATTCCTTACCTTTTCGGTATAGTTTTATGATTGCTCTTGCTCGTCTTTGAGCAACTCCAAATTCGGCTGCATCATAAACATTTGCTTCAATGTTGTATTCTTCTCCAAATAGAAGATTTAATATTTCAACGACTTTTAATTGTTGATTTTTGTAGGGTAGAAGTAATTTAAAAAATGTAGGGACATTTTCAATCAATACAAAATCAGGCGATTTGAGTTTGATAAAGTCAATAATTTTAAAGACAAGATAGTTTCTTTCATCAGTGAGCATTTGTGCGACATTCCTGTTTTTCCCTGCTACGCTCATTCCTTGACAAGGTGGTGAAGCAATTAAAAAATCTAATTTCTTTGGCGTATTTTTTACAAGCGTTTTAAAAATATTTTCATCTAAAATATTTCCCGCAATCATTTTAGATTTCGGGTATAATGCCTGATACAAGTCTGCTCTTTCTTGAATCAATTCATTTGCAGCAACAATATTTATTCCTACTTCTTCAAAGTAAGTCTCCGCTATCCCTGCGCTTGAAAATAAAGATGCTCCTACCATAATTAAAACTTAATTGTTCCTTGTTGTAATTTTTTAATTCTAAAATACTTTGCCTTTTCTTCTGCAAGTTTTATTAGCTCTTTATTGTCTTCTTCTCTATATAATATGTCAGCGATTTTTTCACTATAATATTCCTTTTCAAGTTGTTTGATGTCTATTTTGAAGAACTTGGAAAGTTTTGGTATGATTTCCTCAGGAACACTACGCTTGAGGTTTTCAATCTTGGACAATGTTGATTGGTCAATATCCAATGCAGCCGCAAGTTTGGTTAGAGTTAAACCGTGTTCTATCCGTAAATTGTGTATGTACTCTCCAAATGTTTCTTTCATCATCTTGAAAATTATGTCTTGACAATTTTAGCAAATTTACAAAAATTTTTGGATTTCTGTCAGAGGGATGGAAGAAAACAGCTCTTTTGG
Source organism: Prolixibacteraceae bacterium (assembly GCA_007116765.1). Classification (GTDB taxonomy): domain Bacteria; phylum Bacteroidota; class Bacteroidia; order Bacteroidales; family Prolixibacteraceae; genus Roseimarinus. The sequence continues at coordinate 6,937 of SKHV01000413.1, forward strand.
TTTTTTAAGCGTTGGCATTTAGCGTTGGCAAAAACCAAATGTGCTGTTTGTGCGTTGGGCTTTTTTGTATGTTGCCCAACGTTTTGTGTATCTTTCAGTGGCGACCAAAAAAGCACAGCCCTTAGTTTTACAGTCGTAAAGTTAGAAAATAAATCCCAGATATTTGGTTTCAGCTCCCGAACCTCGACATTGAAGATACATTGTGTTGGCAAAAGTTATTTTTTCTCGTTTTTAATTTTGTCAAGAGCATTAACCAGTCGAGTATTGTTTTCTTGCTTAAAATCTCTACGCATTTTTTTATAGTCAATATCTTCATCAAATATTTCCTTTACAATTAAAATTCCTTTGGCTAAATCATCATCTTCTGGCAGGTATGAAATAAGATTTCTGATTAAGTTTTGAACTTGATTGGTATTCAAAGAATCACTTTTGATTCTTTCTAAAAACTTAAGAACCAACTTATTTTCAAGTTGGTTGTTCTGTTTCAGAAGATTTATTGATTGGTTAAAATAAGGGTAAGTAAATAGCCTTTCATCAAAATCTTCCATTAATTTAACAATGTCAATTTCTCCTTTTCTCTTTTGAACTAAACTGTTTAAAATTCTGAAAACCACATTCGGTGATGCATTCTTAACAAGATACTTAAGAGTTTCGTTATCATAAATATCAAAGTTTTCCACATTTTGAATTAGTTTATTTGTCCTGTTTGGATTGGATGTGTCTGAGAGATACGAGTGGAAAAGAGTTTTGTGTTTTCTTTCTGGGCTTTCTAACAATAGAGGGACAAGAAAGACCATACTTCTGTGCGAGTAATGTTTAGAAAATATTTGATAACCCAAATCAATTGTTTTAGAATAATCTAAACGGCATAAAATTTCAAATAAATTTAGAACATTCATTGTAGTATAAGATGTGATATTATCATATTCCTGTTCCATTATTTTGGATAACATATCATAATGTTTTTCCTTGACCAATTCAGTATTGGAATAAAGTTTAATAATTGTGTCAGATTTAACCGCTGAATTGGATGAAATTAAATTAGGAATTAGTTCACTTATTTGGTTTTGATAATATTTGGTCATCATTGATTCTGGGGCAGCCATTATTGCCTCCAACAACTCTTTAGCTTCAGTCATCTTTTTTACAGTGAAGAATCCAAATACAACAAGAATTAGGGTTAGAAAAACAGCAAAGAGTACTATAGTATAGTTTAGGTAGTTTGTAGTTCTGTCAAATTCTTTTGAAACGACTTTTTCAATTGATTCGGAAATAAATCTTTGATAATTTTCATTCGAAATTTTTCTTAATTCTTTAACATCAGTTGTATCTGTTACTTTAAAACTAATATTGAAGTTGGTTTTATTGGCATAACTATTCTTGTAGATTAATGTCAGCATTATACCTAGTGCAAAAGCAGCCATTAATAACAGTCCAATTGTAAAATTTATAGCGCTCTTATTTTTTGTCATATTTGTAGATTGTCGTTTTAATTTATGCACAACTCGTATATATCCCAAACTTTGTCCTATTTATTTTATTCAATAGTTTAAATATTCACAAGTGCTTTTGTTTTAAGTTTGATTAATTTATTACAATAGTAAACATTTTAGCTTAAAATCAATTGAATCTGAATAAAAACCTCATCAGTTGTTGACTAATCATATGCCTCACGGAAGTTGATACCGGTACTACATATGTATTTGGAAACGGATTTCTACTTAACGCAAACATGAACTGGAAGAATATCCTAACTAAAGCTTTTACTGAAAACTTTACCTTATGAAAACTAAACTCTATTTGAACAAACAAGTGGGGTGAACCTCTTGTACTATCTGTTTTGAAAACAATACCTAAAGCCGATAAAAGTTGATTAGTACCTGAATGTAACACAGGCTATTCCTTACTTTGAATATGATTTTTCTTAACTATTATTTTTGGTAAAAATGCTTTTACAAATGGTGAATTTTGTGGGAATAGCTTGTGTGGGTTGGTTTTAATATCATTCTGTTGTGCATATAGCCTTCTAAGCGTTTAGTGGGTAAGGACAGGTATGTTTAAAATTTAAAATATGATAAATAAGTTGATAGGACTACGCCAATAAAAATTGAAACACTCAACCTAACCACTAAAAAGAAAACACCCAAAAAAACGATAACCCTAATTATTGATTTTTCACAAGATTTTTTACTGAATCCAACGATTCAGTTCAACATAGTTTTTCCCAAATTACTCTGTATGCGTCCTGCGGAAGTAACGAAAAATTAGTTGTTGGCCGTAGTTATTCTTTTATCAGTTTACCCGTCCAGATGCTACCATTACTCAAGTCTGCTTTTACAAAATATAGTCCGGCTGGGATATCATC
>SKHV01000188.1 GCA_007116765.1 Prolixibacteraceae bacterium
AAAAAAAGTTTTTACCTAATAATAACTGTACTTTTTTGAATTGTTCAACCCAAATTTTTTGCGATAACTCACTAAAAGGTCCGTCGAAATCGGGACTTGGAAACGAAGCTTCAACCTGACTTATGTAGCAGTTTTTGAATGAGCTGTTGAGTACTGCCATTGAATTTAGTGAAACTGGTGTAAATACACTGGCTTCGGCCGGATGGAACTTAAACCAAACATTGCGATAGCCTGTAATTGTTACATTGCTTGTGTCGTATTCTTTTCCCCAGAGCCTGACTGCTTCTGCAATAGCTTGCAATACTTTGTAGTGAGTATCGGGACCTGAGCCTTCGGGATCAAAAGCCAAACTTATATTTGTAGGTTGAATACGCCTAAGCATATTGAGAATTGGCTGAACATCGCGGTCTTTTTCGGGAAGTTTTGTAAACACATCGCCGGTATAAAATCCAAGCCGTAAGTGCTCAATGTCCTTTACTTGTACTCCATAGTGAGCCCATACCAATTCTTCTTCAAATTCTCTTATCATACCCTTAAGTTGTTGTATGTCGGCAGGGTTCTTTTGACCGTCGTAGCTCGTTTGAAGTGTATCAATTAGTTTGTCAATTCTTTCTGTCAGCTCAGTAATAGATTTTACTTTATAGGTTTCGGTAAGAATGCGTGTTATGCGATGACAAATTCCTCTGAGTTGACCTTGTTCATCTTTGGCGGCAACCTGATTCAGGTAGTGTGCAACGTCTTTGTCTCGCTTATATTTATATCCTTCGTCAAAAAAATCAGGATAAAAAACCATTTCAATATTGCCTTTTAGAAGCAAATCCTTGGTGGATAAAAGAAGTTTGCTGAAAAGCTTATTGGTGACTGCGGTAAAACCTGAGGTAAGCACAGCAAAATGAAATGTGTTTGAAGCTTCGCGCAGTTGCTGAATAATTACAGGGAAAATTCCCAGCATAATGTCGTCGTGGTGTGGACCGGTGTGTAAATACCTTTGGTTTTTTTCTTTTTTTAAGCCATTCGTTATTTTTGACTCAGTAGCAAGGATTACTTGATTTACTATATCTAGCGAAACATTGGGAATGAGTTGTGCGTATTTATCGTTTTTTAAATCGTCGAGTGTTAGTTTGTGTGCATATTTATCAAGTTTGACGCATAAGTCGCTTATTGCTCTTTCGGTTTTTTCAAAATTCCAGGGTGAGCTTCTGTAGTATTGATCAACGCTGTCGCTTAATGCCGAAGCCGCTCCTTCGGTAATATAGAAACGCGAATTTGGCAAGGCCTGCAATGCTGTAACAGGATAAAGTACATTGGTTTCATTTTCAAGGTTTTCTTTCACCGTATTTGCTTTTGCTTCGCCAGCCGCAAAGGTAATGGCTATAATATTCTTATTGTAAGTGATGGTTCCCAATCCAATAGTGATAACCGGTCGTTTTCGCGAGATTTCAATGCCTCCTAAATCGCTTGCACTTGCAGCTTGAGTTTCAAAATTTGTAGAGGTGAGTCGGGTTGTGGAATGATGACTGCTGCCCCGGATATTGAAAGCAATATGTCCGTCAGAACCTATTCCGCATAAAAAGAAGCCAATTCCACCAAGATTTCTTATTTTATTTTCGTACTGTAAGCACCAGTTGTCAATTTCATAAATTGCTTTTTGCTGAATTGCCTCGGTGCTGTTTGCGGCTTGTCTGTATCGAAGCGAAAGGTCAATCGTATTGTTGGGGAATATTTCACTGTAATGTAGTCCCTGTGTAAAGTTTATATCTTCCGAATTGATGAGTAAAGCTCTCCGGGGATCAAGGTTGAAACCTTTAATGTAATATTCGTTAATGTAATAATAAAAACTATTTCGTTGATTGGGATCAATCGGGTAAAACTCATCCATTTGTACAAAATGTAATCCCGATGTTTGGGGCTTTTCTTCTAAAAACAGCCCGTTGTCTTCTCTTATGCTTCTTGCTTTATCACTATTCCAGTTGTTTAAAAAGAACTTTGTCCATTTAATGAAATGTTCGGGGGTTTTTCCTGTGGGCAAACTGATAACGCCTTCAGGATTTTTACTTATCCATTCAATAAATCTCAATGAAGTTAACAATCCTAAGGTTGGAAAATTTGAAACCACGATGTAGGGTGTGGTTGTGCTGTGTTTTTCTCTTTCTGATAATTTGAAGAAGTGTTTTTCGATTGGATTAGTGATATGCATTGTTATTGTATTTTAATATTTTGTATGAAGATTAAAAATACCAATAAAGTTAGATGTTTTTGGCTTAATGCCGTAATTAATAATTCACTTTACGCAAAATCGGATTATTAATCATTAATTCAATTGTATTACATATTGAAAAAATACTATATTTGAATGGTTAAGAATATGTGAAAAGGGATTTTTTAATAGTTTTTTAATTGGGGGTGTATGAATTTTCAAAAATTTTCAGAAAAATCGGTGCTACTTACTGACTTGTCGCCTTATGTTTACGGGACAACCAAACTCGGAGACGATAAAATTTCATTTGACGAAAGAGTAGAAATGGCTATGGCAGCTATGCACACAGGTGTTTGGTTTCATACCAGCCATTGGTACGGCGATGCATTGAAAGTGCTACGAGCTGCGTTTGATGCCGACAGAGCCAGTTTGCCGAATCTAATTGTAAAATTGGGTGGTGAAAGTATTGACGAATTCCATGCCGACATTAAAAAGAATACTGAACCGCTGGCCATAAACTCAATAAATTTGGGGCAGTTATGCCTGGGTGGAGATTTAGCACAGGATTTTGCAAATGGAGGAGAATCGTTAAAAGCGTTAAAAGACATTAAAGCACAGGGGCTGGTGAAGAGCTTTGTGATGGAGGTTTTTCCATGGACTTCTGACGTGCCTTACCGGGCGCTTCAGCGCGGTTTTACCAACGGGCTTATCGATGGTTATATATTTTACCTAAATCCATTGCAGCGCTTTGCCGATAACCGGTTGTGGGATTTGTTGAGAGAACGGAGCGAGCCTATAATTGCCATGCGTACAGTAGCAGGCGGGCCAGTGCATCGATTGCGCGACGAACCCGGTTTTGCATGGAAAGAGTACCTGCAAAAACGTGCTACCGAAGTGGCTCCTATTTTCGAACGCTCGGGCATTTTAACGTGGACTGAGTTTTGCATGCGTTTTGCGCACAGTTTTTCACAGGTGAGGGCAACTGTTGGATCCACTTCGAATGCTGAAAATTTACAGGAATACTTATCTGCCGCTGAGACCATTGACCCACTTCCTTATGATATTGTAGAAGAAATTGTTAAGTTGCATTATAGGTGGAGCGATGAGGAAGATGTGAAGGCAGAGCCGTGGAGTATGTAGTTTTACAAGCTGTTAAAAGGTTCGCGATATATTAAATCCAAAACGAATATTCCCGTCGATCCATTTATCGGTTGTTTCTGTAATAAAAGCCGCATCGTAAATTGCTGCGCTGTTTGTGAAAAACAGCTGAAATACATGGCCGCCGGTCTCAATGTCGAACCCAAGCGAAAGGGGAGCGGTAAATTGCCGCGAAGTTTCATCAGGTGTTATTAAATGGTATTCACCTGTAATAGCTACTCTATTTGTGAGTTTTGCACGCCACCCAGCCCCCAAAGCAAAAACATCGTTTTTGTCGACTGTCGTTTTTACAAGGTTTCGGTGTATATATGTGGGCATTAATTGAAACGAAAAAGTTTCGTTGAATTGTCTCGAAACAAGCAATTGAAGCGTATAGCTCATCCGGTGTGCAAAAAGGTAATCGCTGTTGGTGTTAGCCCACCGAGCCGATGATATATTTGTAACTCCTAATAGCGATAAAGTTACAGGAATTGATTTTTTGCCGCGGCTTTGTTCAAGTATGGCATATTTTGCATAAAAATCGTAATTGCGTTTGTAAGTGCTGCGGCCAAAACCCAAGGCAAGTTTATTTAATATACCGTATTCAAAGCCGAATCTAACTGTAGCATTGTCGAGGCCGTAAAGATCCGGGAATCCCGAATTGAGGTAGCCAAAACGGTGCGATATTAAGAATATCAATTCCTTTTCGGCAGGCTTTTTTGTAGTGTGCGAATTTATAAGGTAAACCGATTTGAATGTGGTATTGACAAGCTCGGTTTCTTCTTTTGTTTCAATTATTTCAATTAATAAATCATCGAGCGATTGGGCATGTGCCGATGTCGAAAAAATGACAATGCCAATCATGAGAAGGTACAATACTTTCATGTTTATGTTGTTAGCGGTCAAATTCTTCGAGTTCAAAAACCAGCGACACCTCAATTTCGCCGGCAATATTATTTCTTACAGCTCGTGGTATTCGAATATTATAGTCGGCAGGTTTGATAATAAAAGTTGAACTTACATAGAAAACATTGTCCTTCTTGTGAAAATCACCATTAATTGAAACGTCTTGTGTTGCATCTTTTAAGGTAAGTTTCCCTTCTAATATAACATTTTGCTTATTGCTGCTTTCAAAATCGAGCGATTCAAGGTTTTTAATTACAGCATTCAGCGATGCTTGTGGGTATTTATCACTTTCAACATAGTTCTCGTTAAAGTGTTCTTGCATTAATGCTTTTTCGAATTGAAAAGCCTTCAATAATATTCTCGAAACAACTTCGCCCGTTTCAATGTCAACTATGCATGTAGCTTGATAATTGTGAGCCTCGATATTCTCGAGTGGGGCTTCTGAAAAAAACTTTACATGGCCTGTTCTTGTAAAATATCGTTGTGCATGCACTTGCAAGGTGCATATCACTATAATTAGAAAAAAAACTGTTCGTTTCATCTTAGTTGTTATTTAGTTCTTGTTCAACCCATACTTCAATCTTTAATATTGTACAATCGTCAAGTTTTGGGCCAGATGGCGGCATCGGAGAAAAACCCGGCAAGTGTTTTATAGTGCCAAGCAGGCTGCCCGATTCGGCATACCTTTTAATGTTGTTGTAATCGCTTAAATTAACACCGGCTGTCGTATTGTTTGTGTTGTGGCACGACACACAGTTAATTTGCATTACAGGAAAAACATCATTTGTAAAAGTTACATTGCTGGTGTCGCAATTATCCTGATTGTCTCCAAAATAATCTTCCTCGTTGTGATAAGTGCATTGTGTTATTGCAAAAATTAGTATCGCAATCCAAAATAATGATTTATTTCTCATTCCCCGGTCATTATACAGTTATTCATTATTACATCATCAATAAAACCTTTACATTCACCTTTTATAGAAACAAAATCACCTTTCACAACAGCTCTTGCAGCCAAAGCGTAAGCGCCAGTGAAAGAACAATTAACTCCAAAGAAATCTCCATCATCGGCAAGGAAAATATTGGCCGTGTTTTCGCCAATACTAACCGACTGCACAATGCCTTTTACTATTATCACTTTGTCGATGTATTTTTCTGAAGCCTTTTGGTTATTTGCTTGAAATTCGTTCATGATTTCGGATACGCTTAGTGCAAATTCTGCCTGCGTGTTTTCTACCTTACGATGAGGCTTATTGTAGGTTAGATAACCTACAATGCCTACAGTCATAAGTATTGCTGAAACGAGTAGAAATAATAGTTTAATGTATCTTTTACGACCTTTTTGCATGCTGCTATTTTATAAGTTTATAGCTAAATGCGCCTTCTTTTGTTGAAATAGTAAGTACATATATGCCCTTTTCAAGTTCATTTGTATTAATTGTGTTTTCGAATGCGCTAAATTTTGTTTGTGTTAGAATTCTCTCTCCAATTAAGGTGTATAGATTGATCTCGAAAATTTCAAAACGCGATTTTACAATCACAAAATCAGTGGCCGGATTTGGATATATAAAAATTTCAGGGAGCGTTTTTTCAACTGTGAATCCAGTCGTTGGGGTTTGGGCAAACGAAATTGAGCTGGTGTAAATTTTGTCTCCACTTGTAGAACCATTGCCATCGGCGGCATTAATAGCAGCATAAAAGTTTATTTCACCGGCATTGGTCTCTGGAGCAAGCCAATCCATTTCCCAGGTAATCTTGCTTCCGGTGGGTGCGGTTCCAGCAGAACTGTGTGTAACGGCGAGGTTTTGGTTGAGCGATCGAGTTCGGCTATCGTCGGTGATAATGAATGCGCCTTGCTTCTCTTGTGAGTTTTCGGCTGTTATTTCAAAACCAAATTTGGCAGCACTTTCATGCTCGGCCGATAAAGTAATTGTGTATTTTTCACCGGGTATCCATCCTGTTTCCGGAATATTGGTGCTAATCCACGATACTTCTGTAACACTACTTGAGTGGCATTGAGCGCATGAGTTGCCATCAAGTGGTGAGCCTGTTTTCCTTCCGGGAGAGCCTCCGTTGTTTAATACGCCAGAAATTAAGGTAGTTCCAATTATTAGAGAAAGTGAAATAAGTAAAAGATTTTTCATAGTTTTAAGTGTTTGTATATGTGTTATAATATACGAAAATAATATGCTATAATATCGCGATGATTCAAAATATTCAAAATATATTTAAAATTTAGAATGAATTTAAATGAAGGAAAAAGGCAATATACCGGTTTATAGTTTGCAAAGCTTTAGTGTTCCCGGGCGCATGGGCCAGCAATACCAGGTTGAAATATTTGATGCCAACCGCCATTTTCAGGTAGAGTATCCTCACCGTCACGATTTTTTCGAGGTGCTTTACCTGCAAAAGGGTTCCGGTTATCACGTTATCGATAGCAACCGCTATCCAATAAGCCCGCCTTGCGTGTTTTTTATGTCGCCGGGGCAGGCACACAAACTGGAGCTTTCGCACGATATCGAAGGTTTTATTTTTATTTTTACCCCCGAGTTTTACCTTATCAACTACAATAATCAGAATCGACTGATTGAGTTCCCTTTTTTCTACACCGTGCAGCAGGACAACCCACCCATGTTACTTAAACACGAAGCCGATGTGCTTTTTCTGGAACAACTTTTCAGCCGGGGTATAAATGAAGCCAATAAAAACGAAACTTCAATTAACCTGCTGCGCTCATTACTCGACCTCATTCTTGCCTTTTGTGCCAATTTATATCCTAAAAACGAAAAGGTAATGGAAACCGGTAAGGGGCATTTGCTGGTGAAGCGTTTTTACCAGTTGGTTGAGCAAAATATTCAAAAAAATTATACCGTAAACCAATATGCCGACATGCTTGCGGTAACACCCAATCATTTGACTCAAACCATACGGCATTTAACCGGAAAAACTTCGAGCGACATCATTAAATCGAAGAAAGTATTAGAAATTAAGCGGTTTTTGGTACACAGTTCGATGGGCGTTTCCGAAATTGCCAACCTGATGGGCTTTGCCGACCAAAGTTATTTCACCAAATTTTTTAAACGCGAAACGGGTGTAACACCTTTGGCGTATAGAGCCGAGAGGGCTTAGTCAAATTGATTCTGTCGCTTCAAATAGGTCGAGTTTAATAATTTCCCAATGTTTATTTTTTGAACAAATTGGATCAAAATCTTTGTCAGCAAACTCAAAGTCGGTCAGTTTTTTTATAGATTCTTTTCGTTCGTGAACATAAGGATATCTTTTTTGATGCAGGAGTAACATTTCATTCAATGAATACTTTCTTAATAATTCATGTATATCCCAAAAATCTTTTTTACGCCCGCCACGAGTAATCACATCCATTTTCATTGCAACTAAATCGTCAAGGTGTGAAAGGCGTAATTCGTTCATATTTACTGCTGGTTTAATAAAAGGCTCAGTATAGAAAACATCGAGTTTTATACAAGAATCTTTTGCTTTTCCTATAAAAAAAGATTTCCCCATGCCTACTTGTGTTAGGGTCAAAGAGTCAACATATTCAAAATTATCGTGTAGCATGTAGTCGATTTCAATAAAGTCAACTGCCCCGTATGGTAAATCGGTAAAAAGATCGATATCAATTGATTGACGGTGTCCGAGTTGCAGGCTCAAGGCTGTACCTCCAACGAGTCTGAATGTGTTAAATATTTTTTCATTCATCAAAAACTGTAAAGTTTCTAAAAGCAAAGTTGAAACTGTATTCGTGTATATTTGACTTCTCATTTGGTATGGGTGATTTCTTGATATTTTCGCATTGCTCTGGGCAAAAGATTTGAGGATTCTTTGAGTATGTCAAAAATATGCTCCTTACCATAAAAATTCATAATTTCACGAATTTCAATATCGTTACCGCGTTCAAAAACACGTTTTATAATTGCTGTATTATTGTTTTCCCAGTCAATATTATTAATGTTGGTATCCCAGAAAAGAGCTTTTCGGATATTATTTAAATTGGGGTGCCCTTTTTTTGAATGCTTTGTTTTTTCTTTTTCAATATCGTGAAATACTTGCAAAGTCATTAAAAAGCCTTCTGAAAAACCTAGTTTTTTTTCAATTTTGAGCGACAAGGGGATATTCATTCTTCGTTGTCCGTTAATAATGGCTCCAAGAGTTTGGGGATGTTCGTTTATCAATTGAGCAAAATTAACCTGGGATATCTTCCTTCGCTTCAATTCACGACTTACCATGATGCCCGGATGAATGCCTTTTATTAATGAAAGCTTATTATCCATAATACAAAGATAACAAAATAAACAGAATTGTTTATTTTTTGGATTAAACTGTCTTCTTTCCTTTTGTGTATTCTTGTCCACGAAATTGGCACTATGCCGAATTTGGCTTAAAATACTGAAAAACAAAACTATTATTTCAAAAATATGAAAGGTTGTTTTTTATGATATAGGAAAATTACCTAAAATTATAGATTTTTTACTCGCCTTTGTGACAATAAATTCGTTGCTTTGTAATTCAGAATTATTATTGAGAAGAAACATTTTAAAATTATATCAAAATGGGAAATTATTTCAATTCAATTCCTTTACGTGTTCAGTTGGAACAGTTGGGAAAATGCGATTTCATGGACGAGTCGGAATTTGCAAACGGTGTTGACTACCTGAAGGGTAAGAAAATCGTAGTACTTGGTTGTGGTGCACAGGGCTTGGCTCAGGGGCTAAACCTTCGCGACAGCGGCCTCGACGTATCGTATGCTTTGCGCGCTGTTGAAATTGAAGAAAAACACGTTTCGTACCAAAATGCAAGCGAAAACAAATTCGAAGTGGGTACTTTCGAGGAAATGGTTCCCAAAGCCGATTTGGTACTGAACCTTACACCCGATAAATACCATACTCCGGTGGTGAACGCTGCCATGCCTTTAATGAAGAAAGGTGCTTGCCTTTCTTACTCGCACGGTTTTAATATTGTGGAAGAAGGAAACCAAATCCGCCCCGACATTACCGTAATTATGGTAGCCCCTAAGTCGCCAGCATCTGAAGTACGTGCCGAATTCCTTCGTGGTTTTGGTGTGCCTACCTTAATTGCCGTTCACCGCGAAAACGACCCCAATGGCGACGGTCTTGAAATTGCAAAAGCATACTGTGCCGGTACCGGTGGCCATAAAGCTGGCGTATTGCACTCATCGTTTGTAGCCGAGGTTAAATCGGATCTTATGGGCGAGCAAACCATTTTGTGTGGTGTGCTTCAAACCGCTTCGATACTCATGTTCAACAAAATGGTTGAAAAAGGAGTAGACAAGGCTTATGCCTCGAAATTTATCCAGTACGGATGGGAAGTAACTACCGAAGCATTGAAGCTTGGTGGTATTACCCACATGATGGATCGCTTGAGCAACCCGGCCAAAGTTGAAGCTTTCAAATTGGCTGAAGAACTGAAAGAAACCATGCGCCCATTGTTCGAAAAACACATGGACGATATTATGGACGGAACTTTCTCATCGACCATGATGGAAGACTGGAAAGCCGGAGATAAGAACCTGCTTGAGTGGCGTGCTGCCACAGGCGAAACCGATTTCGAGAAAACCCCTGCCGGCGAGATGAAAATCAAAGAACAGGAATATTTCGACAACGGTACCATAATGGTTGCCTTTGTAAAAGCAGGCGTAGAACTGGCGTTTGAGGTGATGACCGAAACCGGAATCAAAGCCGAAAGTGCATACTACGAGTCGTTGCACGAAACCCCGCTCATTGCCAATACCATTGCACGCAAGAAACTTTACGAAATGAACCGCGTAATTTCCGATACTGCTGAGTACGGCTGTTACTTGTTCGACCATGCCGCTCGTCCATTGTTGGCCGATTTCATGAGTAAAATCGATACCAATGTGATTGGCAAAAACTTCAACGAAGGCAAAGATGCGCACGTAGACAACAAAGAACTTATTTTGGTGAACGATGCCATTCGTTTCCACGAAGTGGAATTGGTAGGTGCCGAGTTGCGCGAAGCCATGGAAGCCATGGAAGCTATTGTAAAAGAATAAGAAAGCTTATTAATTTGTCATATCAAAAAAGCCCGGTTGCTGTTATGGCAGCCGGGTTTTTTAGTTTTTGAGAAAAGATTCTATTCCATAAAAGGGAATAGAAAGTACAGGAGGTTTTTGATTGAATTGAAGTTGAGAAATTTTTATGCCAGTTTTCGATTGGTATTTTTCAAGAAAAATATGCAGACTTTTCATATGAGCAACCGTGCCTGATTTAACTTCAATTGGCATTATCCTCCCTTCTTTCTCTATTAGATAATCAACCTCGGCGGTACTGTTTTTTGCCTTTCGTCCCCAATAAAATAATTCTGCTTTTCTGAAAGGTGAATTGTTCGCAATAAGCTCTTGACCTACGAATTGCTCAGCTACTGCCCCTTTGAATATAGCTGCTAGTTCTTTTTCTCTTGCAGTTTCGGAATATATTCCACTTATTGCATGAAAAAGACCTATATCAAGAAAAATTACCTTGAAGAAGGATTCATTTATACCTGCCGATAGCGGAAGACCAGAACCGTTTGTTTGTTTAACCCGGTTGATAACCCCAGCTGTTTCAAGTAAATCGAGAGAATCTTTTAGTTCTCTTGATTTAATATTGCGATCGACATTTGCATAAACATATTTTTGACCAACCATTGCTGGTATTGTGCCAAAAACTTTGCGCATAGTATTATGCTTTGATGCTTTGGCATATTTTCCAAAATCGTCGATATAGGTGTCGATAATAGATTGTTGAATTCTTTGACATTTAATGATATCTTGTGATCTTATGTATTCTTTTACTACAGCCGGCATGCCGCCTATATAAAAGTATTTGCGTATTAGCTTATTTAATTTGATGTGCAGGTTCTGAGATATTTTATTAAGGTTTGAATAATGATTTAAATAGTTCCTTAATTCAGTTTCACCTAATGCTTCAATAAACTCTCCAAACGAAAGCGGATGTAAGTATAAATATTGTATCCTTCCAACAGGCATTTTAAAATTTTCAGATAAAAGAGCAAACTCAAGCAGAGAACCTGCTCCAATTACGTGTAAATCGGGCATTTCTTCGTAAAAATATCGCAATGAAATAATTGCATTTGGACAATCTTGAATTTCATCTAAAAACAATAGTGTATTACCTGCTACGGCACCCTGAGTGGTAAAAAGGGCAATTTTTTCAATAATTTCGGAAGGCATTAGCGATGTAAATATCTCTTTATACTCAGGATTTCTTTCAAAATTGATATAAATAACTTGTTTGAATTCATTTTTGCCAAATTCGTTCACGATATATGTTTTTCCTGTTTGCCTGGCACCTCTGATTAAAAGTGGTTTCTTTTCGGGGTCTAATTTCCATTCTAACAGCTGTTTGTATATGTCTCTTATCATAGTTTGTCTTTTTAATAGAAAATAATTGGCTAAAATCCAAGGTAAAAATACGTTAAAATTGGCTAAAATCCAAGGTAAAAAATAGCAATAATTGGCTAAAATCCAAGGTAAGCAAGAATAATACATTTCTTTACGAACTTGCTTTTACGTGTTTTACCCTTTGCATAGCAAGTGTAAAAGCATTATTTTTACCACGTATTTATAGAGCGGCATCTTTTTTTGCAATGCCGTTTTGTTATTTTATAGCAACATGCGTACAACTACAGATTTTTTGATTATTGGTTCCGGTCTTGCAGGTTTGTCAATGGCGATAAAAGCCTCGAAATACGGTAAGGTCACAATTGTTACCAAGGCAACATTGAACGACAGTAACACCAATTATGCCCAAGGAGGAATTGCTGCAGTGGTGAACCCCGAAGATAATTTCGAGAAACATATTGAAGATACCCTGATAGCCGGAGCCGGACTTTGTGAAGAAAAAATTGTACGTAAAGTTGTTTCTGAAGCACCCGAACAAATTAAGGAATTGATTGATTGGGGTGCCAATTTCGATAAAAACGAAGCAGGCACTTACGATTTGGCCAAAGAAGGCGGTCATTCCGAACATCGTATCCTTCACCATAAAGACAATACAGGCTTTGAAATACAACGTGCACTGGTTGAGCAAATTAATGCAACTGACAACATTGCCGTTCTAGAACACCATTTTGCCATTGATATTATTACACAACATCATACCGGGCAATTAGTTAAAAGGCATCACGCCGATACAGCATGCTTTGGGGCTTATGTTTTAAATGAAGAAACCGGGAAAGTTGATACTTATTTATCGAAGTTTACTTTTTTGGCTACCGGTGGAGCAGGCAACTTATACAGTAACACCACCAACCCGGTAACTGCAACCGGCGATGGCATTGCTATGACCTATCGTGCCAAAGGTATTGTCGATAATATGGAATTTGTACAGTTTCACCCAACTGCGCTTTATAATCCTGGCGAGAAGCCTGCATTCTTAATAACCGAAGCCATGCGCGGTTTTGGTGGAATTTTGAAAACCATCGATGGCAAGGAGTTTATGCGCAAATACGATAGCCGTGGATGCCTGGCACCACGCGATATTGTGGCCCGTGCCATCGACAACGAGGTGAAAACCCGTGGCGACGATTATGTGGTGCTCGATTGTACCCACCTTGACCCGAAAGCACTTGTTGAGCATTTCCCGAATATTTATCAAAAGTGCCTTTCGTTGAATATTGACATTACGAAAGAAGCTATACCTGTGATTCCGGCCGCTCACTATATTTGCGGGGGAGTTAAGGTCGATGAGCGTTCACGTACATCGATTAAAAACCTTTATGCTGCCGGCGAAACTGCCAATACCGGGCTGCATGGAGCCAACCGACTGGCGTCGAACAGTTTGCTCGAAGCACTGGTGTGTGCCGATTGGGCCATTAACGACGCAGCAAAGTTTATCAATGATGTTGAGATTAACCACTCAATACCCGACTGGAACGACGAAGGCACCTCGCACCCCGAGGAAATGGTTTTGATTACCCAAAGCCTGAAAGAGGTACAGCAAATAATGAGCGTGTATGTGGGCATTGTACGCAGCGAAGTTCGCCTCAAGCGTGCTTATGATAGGCTTTGGACCATCTACAACGAAACCGAAGATTTGTACAAAAAAACCACCGTTTCGTTGCCGCTTTGCGAATTAAGAAACCTTATAAACGTGGGGTATTTGGTTATTAAACATGCTTACTCGCGTAAAAACAGCATCGGACTGCATTACATGGTGTAGGGCTTTATGATTATTTTATCTGTTTCACTTCATTTTTAAGTGAACGGCCTTCTTCAAAATCAATAATGTTTTGATAGCTCGTAGCGGTAATTTGTTCCAAAGCTTCGCGGGTAAAAAAAGCCTGATGCGAAGTGATTAGTACATTGGGGAACGAAATAAGTCTCATAATTAACTCATCCTCAATGATGTTTTCTGAGTGATCGTAAAAGAAGAGACTCTCTTCCTGTTCGTAAACATCAATGCCAAAGTATCCAATCTTTTTACTTTTCAATGCCCTGATGGCAGCTTTTGTATCGATCAATGCACCACGGCTTGTGTTTATTATCATAACACCATTCTTCATCTTGTCCAGCGAGACTTCGTCTATCATGTGTTTTGTTTCGGATGTAAGTGGACAATGGAGTGAAATAATGTCTGATTTTTCAAAAAGTTCATCGAGGGAAGTATATTCTATGCCGCTTTCTTCAAGCTGTTTGTCGGGATAGAGGTCGTGAGCCAGTATTTTTGCACCAAAGCCAAGCATAATCCGGCAAAAGGCTTTTCCTATTTGCCCTGTACCTACAACACCAATGGTTTTCCCCTGAATATTGAATCCAGTAAGGCGGTCGAGCGAAAAATTGCCCTCCCTTATTCTGTTGTATGCCTTGTGGGTTTTGCGATTGAGCGTTAAAATAAGAGCCATGGCATGTTCAGCTACGGCATTGGGCGAATAAGACGGTACGCGCACTATTTTGATGCCAAATTCTTCTGCTGCTTTCAGGTCAACATTATTAAACCCGGCACAACGAAGTGCAACTATTCTGGTGCCATTTTTCTTGAGTTTACTTAAAACGCTACGGTTAATCCTATCGTTTACAAAAACACAAACTGCATCGAAGCCTTTACTTAGTTTGCTTGTGTCTTCGTTCAGGGCAGTTTTGAAATAGCTTACTTCTATTTTGGAATTCGGTTTGAGCTTTTCAAAATACTCTTTGTCGTAACTTTTTGTGCTGAATATTGCGAGTTTCATAAATTATTGTTTTACTCATGTAACAAGATGATTGCCGATATGTTTTACACTTTAACAAGCTTCTAAACAAAAAGTGTCTTCCCGGTAACTGACGCCTTGTTTTTAGGTTTTCATTTTTTCACACTGTTTCAATTTTTTTGTATATTACCTATCGAAAAATAAGGGATATTCAATGTTAATCTTTTTATTGTTTTTTTAATGGGAAAGGAGAATGAACTATTGACGGTAGTTGGTGTTGGTGCTTCGGCCGGCGGACTGGAAGCTCTTCAGCAGTTTTTTGAACATATGCCCGACGATACGGGTTTGGCTTTTGTTGTTATTCAGCATTTATCGCCCGACTATAAAAGCATGATGGACGAACTGCTGGCACGACACACCCGTATGCCCATCAAGGTAATTGACGATGGCGAAAAAATTGAAGTAAACCACATTTATTTAATCCCACCCCGGCAAAACCTCCGGATATTTAAAAATCAGCTTTTTCTTACCAATCAGGATACCCGAAAAGGATTGCACCTCCCCATCGACATATTTTTTAAATCGCTGGCCGATGAGAAAGGCAAAAATGCCATAGCTGTAATATTATCGGGTACCGGAAGCGATGGCACCATGGGCAGTCGGGCTGTTAAGGAGGTTAACGGACTCGTTATGGTTCAGGACGAACGCACAGCTAAGTTTTACGGAATGCCCTCAAGTGCAATTTCTACCGGAATGGTCGATTTTATTTTGCCGCCATCCGAAATGGGAACCGAACTTTTAAGTTACCTGAAGCATCCCCTGGTTAAAAAAAGCAATACCAGCAAAGCAACATCGCTCAAAGGGCTCGATTCTTTGTCGAAAGTTACCATGATAATTCGTGATTATACCGGTATCGATTTTTCGTTTTACAAAGAAAATACTGTAACACGCCGACTCGAACGCAGAGTAAGCATAAACCGTTTTAACGACCTCGATGAGTATGTGCAGTTTCTCATAAATTCAGACAAAGAGAAAGAGATTCTTTATACCGAATTTCTGATTGGTGTAACCCAGTTCTTCCGCGATAAAGAGGCATTCGAAAGCTTATTGGAAAAGGTAATTACGCCTATGGTGAAAAGCGATAGAAATCAAATAAGGGTATGGTCAACCGGATGTTCAACCGGCGAAGAAGCATACTCTTTAGCAATTATGTTTCGTGAGGCGGCCGAAAAGAATGCATATCGAGGAGAAATTAAAATATTTGCCACCGACCTTGACCGCAGAGCCGTTGAAATAGCAGGAAAGGGAATTTACTCCGAAAGTGTAGTGGCCAATGTAGATACATATTTGCTGAAAAAGTATTTTTATAAAACAGAAGGAGGCTTCAGAATTAACGAAGACGTGCGTAACATGATTGTGTTTGCCACCCACAACCTGCTTAAAGATCCCCCGTTTTCGAAGCTTGATTTATTGGTTTGCCGCAACTTGTTTATATACCTAAAACCCGATATCCAGCTAAATTTGCTAGCCCGTTTTTACCACAGTTTAAACGCAACAGGTTACCTTTTTATGGGCAGTAGCGAAACGCTCAGTACCATGAGCGATGCTTTTAGCGTACTCGACTTAAAGAATAAAATTTATCAATATAAACCCGGTTTTACAGTACCGTTAATCGATGGACTTTCGCTTGATTTGAAGAAAAATAAAGCATTGGGCAACTATGCCCGGGATTTGCCCAAAAAGAATAAAGAGTTGAAGTCGAATGAATTGTTGGGAAACGTGATGGATCAATTTATTCCTCCTTCAATAATTGTCGATTCAAACTTCTTTGTTGTGAGTGTTATTAATAACATTAACCCTTTTACCGAAATACAGGCCGGCAACTATTCCAATGAGCTGTTTTCCATATTGCCGCGCGATTTGGGCTTGTTTGTTAACAACCTTGTTCGGGTGTTGAAAAATTCCGCTGAAACTTATGCTAACCGGGTTGTTTCGGGTTTAAACAGCCTCGATGATAAAACAGTAAATATTGAAGCAAGAAAGTTGTTTCATAACGAAACGAAATATTTTATGCTTTCTTTCTCGCTTGTCGATAAAAAAGCATCATTGTTTACGAACGGAAAAGAAATCGACGATTTCGACTATTCGTCGGAACAGGGTACACGGGTAAGCGAACTGGAGAACGAGCTTACAACGGTTAAAGAAAGCCTTGCGGCAACGGTCGAAGAACTCGAAAGTGCCAACGAAGAGTTGCAATCGTCGAACGAAGAGCTCATTGCATCGAACGAAGAACTGCAAAGCACCAACGAGGAGCTACAGTCGGTTAACGAAGAGCTTTATACCGTGAATTCGGAACACCAGCAAAAAATTGAAGAACTGACCCGCTTAAACAGCGACATAAATAACCTGTTAAAAAATACTGATGTAGCGGCAATTTATCTCGATGCTAAGCTTTGCATACGAAAAATTACACCACAGGTAAGTAATGTTACCAATATTCTGGAAACAGATATTGGCCGGCCTATAACCCATTTAACTTTAATGGACGCTTATCCCGATTTTGAAAACGATGTGAATGCTGTTATGGAAAACCTTCAGCCCATCGATAAAGAAATGACAGATAAACACGGCTTGCCTCTGTTTGTACGTATGCGGCCATACCGCACTTCAAACAATGCGGTTGACGGGGTAATGGTAACTTTAATCGATGTGTCGGCCTTGTTCGAAAGGGAAAAGCTGCTCAGGTTGGTACTGGAAGAATCGCCAGTTACAACCGTAATGCTCAACCCCGATGGCTGGATAATTTATGCCAACAAAAAGGCCGAAGAACTTTTCAATATTACAAAGGAAGAAATTTTAAAACGTAATTACGATGCGTCGGCATGGGAAATATCCGATATAAGCGGAAAGCCAATAGATAGCAGCCAATTGCCATTTGCCATAATAAAAGAAACAGGAAAGCCGCTTTATGGGTTCAAACATTACATTAAAGTGCCAAAGAGAAAGAAAGTGTTAATTAATATTGACGGAGCACCTGTATTTACCGCAAATAAACAGTTTAAGGGTGTGGTTTTCACCATGAAAATTGAAGGGGAATGAATACGCAAAACCACAAAAAAGAGCATCTCAAAAAGAGCATTCAAGAGATTCTGAGCAAAAATACCAACAGGGAAATTGGCAATATGGGTTTGGAAGAGCTGGTGGCCGAGGTGAGTATTTACCATCAGGAACTTGAATATCAAAACGAAGAACTTTTACGCACCCAGAAACAATTGGAGGAAGCTAAAGCCGGTTACCAGTCACTTTTCGACGATGCTCCGCTGGCTTATGTGATTTGCAACGATAATTTAATTATTCGCGATGCCAATAAAACGTTTAACAGCATGGTGCATAACCGGAAAACAAAAGGTTTAACACTTACTGACTTCATCAGTCCTGCCTTTCAGGATGATTTTTACCTGTATTTTCGACAACTGCTCAAACAAAACGAATTATCGCATATTGAAATTGAATTGAAATCGGAATCGAAAAACATCCCGGTAATTATTGATGCCAACTTTTTTAAAGAGGGTGAAGAACAGTTATATCGCTTAACATTTTCAGATGTTACTTTTCGCAAAAAAGCCGAACACGACTTACGCGAGAGCGAAGCAAAATTCAGGCAATTGATTACCCAAATGCAACAGGGGCTTGCCGTGCACGAAGCTTTGTACAACGAGAAAGGCGAAATGGTGGATTACCGCTTTATTGAAATGAACGACAGTTTTGAAAAGCTCACCGGTTTAAAGCGTAGCGAAATTTTGGGCAAAACAGTACTTGAGGTACTTCCAAAAACCGAGAAATACTGGATTGACGCATACAGCAAAGTTGTAAAAACGGGGAAGCATTTGCATTATGAGAATTATGCTAAAGAACTGGACAAATATTTCGAAGCGGTTGCATACCGCAACCAGCTGCACCAGTTTGCAGTTATTACCAGCGATATAACAACCCGTAAAATGGCTGAGATTTCGCTGCTCGAAAGCGAAGAGCGTTTCTCCATCGCTTTTAAATCGAGCCCGGCACCTTTGGTTATTTCGGATATTGAAACCGGACTTTTTGTTGATGTAAACTTACGGTGGGGCGAGATGTTGGGATATGCAAACGAAGAACTTATTGGAAAAACTTCAAAGGAGGTAGGGATTTGGATAAATCCCGGTGAGCGCGACCGACTAATAAAAATATTAATGGAAAATGGTTCGTTTAAAGACCAGTATATAGAGTTTAAAACCCGAAGCGGAGATTTGATACAGGCACTATGGTCGGCCGAAACCATTACCATTGCAGGCAAAAGAATGATGCTTTCAATGATTAACGATATTACTGCACAAAAGAAAGTTGAATTTGAATTGCAGCGTTTCAACCTTAACTGGGAGTTGCTTACAAAAGCCATTGGACAAATAAACTCTGTGCTCGAAATTGAAACGATATTGAGGCAGCTTGTCGATTCAGCCATTATGATTACCGGTGCTAAAGATGGAGCAGCCGGAATGGTGCATAACGGAATAATGGTTTTCAATGAGTATAACCGGCAGGGCAAAACGTTCCCGGTTGATTACAGTTTCGATTTGAATGTTGGTGTACCCGGCCGGGTTATGGCTACAAAAAGACCATACATGACTAACAATGCTGTGGGCGATGAGTATGTACTTCCTGATATTCAGAAAGCATTGGGCTTTCTGAATTTAGTCGATACGCCTATTCTCAATAAGCAGGGCGAGGTAATTGGCTGTTTTGAAATACACAACAAACCCGGTGGTTTTACCGAACACGACCTAATTCTGCTTCAAAACCTGGCTGTAAATGCAGCAGTTGCCATCGAAAATGCAGAAGAAATCAAGCACCGCAAACAGGCTCAGCAGGCGCTCAAAAGCCTGACCGATGAATTGGAGCTGAAAGTGGCCAAAAAAACACATGAATTGCAGGAAAGGGTTGAACTTTTGGAACGTTTTCAGGAAGCTACAATTGACCGTGAATTCAGGATAAAAGAATTACGAGATGAAATTGAACAATTAAAACGGGCCAATGAGAAAAAGTAAGTGGGAAACAGGAACATTAGTAGCTGCTGCGGCTGTGATTATCACGGCACTTGTAGGTCTCGCGGGCTATTTGCCGGGCTTTAACCTTAATTCTGTCGACAAAGGTTATATCCCCATGGCTCCAAGTACAGCCTTGGCTTTTATCCTTTTTGGCATTGCTGTTTTACTTTTCAACTATGGTCATGCTAAAAAGAATTATGCCATTCCTTCGTTGCTTGCTGTTTTTCTTGTATTGCTGTTTGGTATACTCGATTTTATCGGGTTTATTGTAAACACTGAACTCAACTTTGAATCACTTTTCGTGCCCGATGCCGGAACGCTGAATGGTATACCCATAGCCCGCATGTCGCCGGCAACAGGTGCAATGTTCTTTTTGGCGGGTATTGTTTTCATTTTCATTGTGCTGTGCAAAATCGTTGGCAGGTATAATAAAATAGTCGATTATTTAAGGGGAACCTTAAGTTTCCTGCTTTTAATGATAAGTTTGGTTTTTTGTTTGGCATATTTCTATGGTTCGCCCTTGCTCTATTCAGTAACCGATGTTATACCTATGGCTTTTTCAACAGCTTTTGGCTTTGTTTTTTTAATGCTTGCATTGCTTTCGTTACAAAAAAATTATTTCCCTTTAAGATTGTTGTTCGAATTTTCAACTCGCGGGTATTTATTGCGGTATATCCTTCCTCTGGCAATTATATCTGTTTTTATGGGCGGTTTTGGTCCAATGGTTTCCGGTCAGTTTCAAAATTTCAATCCTGCACTTATATCGGCACTTCTGAGTGTTGTGGTTTTGATAGCTGCCGTAATAATAACTTTATATATCTCGAACTATATTGGCGTTGAAATTGACAAAAAGAATGCTGTAATTGAACAATCAAACCAGGCACTTATTGAAAGCGAGCAGCAATACCGCACACTGTTCGAAACTATGGCACAAGGGGTTGTTTATCAGAATGCCGAAGGTGAAATTGTTGCTGCCAACCCGGCTGCCGAACAAATACTGGGTTTGAGCCTGGAGCAAATGAAGGGGCGTAAATCAATCGACCCACGTTGGAAAGCGGTCGATAGGGACAAAAAAGAACTTCCGGGCGAAGAGCATCCGGCCATGTTGGCACTTCGGAACTGCTCCAAAGTTGAAAATTTTGTACAGGGCATTTTCAACCCAAAAATTAACGACTATGTATGGATAATTGTTAACTCTATCCCTCAGTTTAAGCCCGGCAGCCTTAAACCCCACCAGGTTTATTCAACCTTTTTGGAATTTACTAAACGTAAAAAAACCGAAGATGAGCTCATTGAATTGAAAAACAGCCTGGAAAAACAAGTAGATGAAAAAACCCTTGAGTTGAAAACACGTATTGACGAGCTGGAACATTTTCACGATGTTACCATTGAGCGTGAAATAAGGATGGAGGAGCTGAGAAAGGAAATTGAATCGTTGAAAAGGAAAACCCCGTAAAACACAGAAACATGCTAACAAAAAGCAAAAATGGCACATTCCGGCATAGGCATAGAAGAATTAGTTTTCTTTTTACTGTTTTTTTTATGTGTGCCTTCAATGTTTTTTCGTATGCACACATTACAATAGGGCAGTTCCATGTTCACGATACCATTTTTATTGCCTCAGAGCCCAACTATCCGCCTTATAGCCTTGTTGATGAAAATGGCAATGCCGATGGATTTTCGGTGGAACTTTTTATTGCAGCTGCCGATGCAGTGGGTTTGCATGTTGACATAAAAATAGGGGTGTGGGACAAAATTAAGAACGATTTAGCTAATGGTGATATTGATGCGCTCCCACTGGTTGGACGTACCCCCGAACGTGAAGAATTCTATGATTTCACCATGCCCTATCTTTCACTACATGGAGCTGTTTTTGTACGAAAGGGAACAACAAACATCAATTCGGTTTTCGATTTGGCAGGAAAGGAAGTGGTGGTAATGAAAGGCGATAACGCCGAAGAGTTTGTGCGCCGCGAGAACATAAGCGATAAAATATTTACCACCAATACTTATGAAGAAGCTTTTCAGCTACTTGCTTCCGGACAGTTCGATGCACTGATAACCCAGCGTATTACCGGGATAAAACTGTTGGAAGAGCTCGGCATAAGGAGCGTTGAGCCGCTTGATTTTCAAATTCCGCAATTCCGTCAGGATTTTTGTTTCGCGGTTCAAAAGGGCAATGTGGAATTACAAGCCCGACTCGACGAAGGACTTTCAATCATTATTGCAAATGGTACCTTCGAAGAAATACGCATGAAATGGTTTGGTCCGGTTTTTTTGGAGGAAGTCAGTTTTGAAGACATTGTGAGAATATTATTGATATTTTTTGTGCCGTTCATTATTATTGTATCCTTGATATTTATTCATTTTTTACGAAAAACAGTAAAACGCAGAACCCAAAGTTTAAATGACGAGGTTGAGGAACACAAAAAAACCCTCGATGAATACCGAAAGCAAACCATGTTGCTCGAAGAGCGTGAATCGCAAATAAACCTCTTGCTGAACTCAACGGCCGAGGGTATTTATGGAATTGATGTAAATGGCAATTGTACATTAATCAACCAATCGGCTTTGCAGCTTTTGGGTTTTACCGACAAAAGTGAAGTAATAGGACAAAATATGCATTATCTTATTCATCATACAAAAGAAAACGGAACTATTTGTGAATTAGACGAATGTAGAATTTATAAGGCGTTTATTGAAGGTGAAGGCACACACAGCGATTTGGAAGTTTTATGGCGAACAGACGGCACCAGTTTTTCGGCTGAATATTTTTCATATCCAATAAGGCAAAATAGCGAGGTGCTAGGTACGGTAGTTACTTTTTGGGATATTACAGAAAGAAAAAAGGCATCAGAAGAATTGCTGCAGCTGAAAAATAACCTTGAAATTATTGTGGCGCAACGTACCGCCGAGCTTGAAGATAAAGTACAAAAGCTTCACAAAAGCCAAAAGGCCATGCTCTATATGGTTGAAGACCTGAATCAGGTTTCAGCCCGCCTAAAAAGGCAAACCCGGAAGCTTGAGCTGTCGAGAAACGAGTTAGAGGCTTTTTCTTATTCTGTTTCGCACGATTTACGTTCTCCGCTCAGAGCCATCGATGGGTTTTCGGGCTTTCTTATCGAAGATTATTACGACCAGCTCGACGATGAAGGAAAACGCCTGATACAGGTTATCAGAGAAAGTGCCAAGAAAATGGACAAGCTGATACTCGACTTGCTGAACCTTTCGCGCTTGTCGCGTGCCGAAATGAGACTGTCCGAATCCGACATGGAAGAAATTGCAAAACAGTCATTTAACGAAATTGCAAGCTCCGATGAAAAGCGTGAATTCGAACTGCATTTTAAAAAAATGCGCCCGCTTATTTGCGACCCGAATCTTATGGCTCACGTATGGAATAACCTCATTGGAAACGCACTCAAATACAGCTCTAAATCAGCAATAAAAAAAATAGAAATTAGTTGTTTAGAAGCAGATAAAGCATTAATTTTCTGCGTGAGAGATTTTGGAGCAGGCTTTAACGAAAAGTACAAGGACAAGCTTTTTAAAGTATTCCAGCGCCTGCACCGCGACAACGAGTTTCCGGGTACCGGCGTGGGCCTTTCGATTGTTCAGCGCATAATACACAGGCATGGAGGCGAAGTATGGGCCGAAGGCGAAGAGGGGAAAGGAGCAAGCTTCTTTTTCTCAGTACCATTGACAGTGTAGTGAGGAAGAATTAAAATATAAAAAAAATCAAAAATGAGCAGTATTCACAATGTAGAAATCTTAATTGTAGAAGATACCGCAGCCGATGCCGAAATGGCTGTGCGTGCTTTTAAGAAAAATAACCTGGCCAATAACATATACGTGGTTGGCGATGGCGAAGAGGCGCTCGATTTTATTTATGCACGGGGACAATTTGAGGAGAGGGCTGAGCAAGCGGCTCCAAAAATTATACTGCTCGACCTTAAATTACCTAAAGTTGACGGGCTCGAAGTGTTAAGAACCCTGAAGGCCGATCCGGTAAAAAAGCTGATTCCGGTTATTGTGCTTACCTCCTCGCGCGAAGAACGCGATATTGTTGAGAGCTACAGCCTGGGCGTAAACAGCTATATTGTAAAGCCTGTCGATTTCGACAAGTTTGTTGAGGCGGTCAGAAACCTCGGCTTATATTGGTTGCTACTCAATCAGGCACCAAGTTTAAAGTAGAATACTTTGTAAAAGGGAGATAATGAAACTAAAAAATACCATAAAAGTACTTTTTGTCGAAGACGTTGAGACCGACCGCATGTTGGCAGAAAAAGAACTGCGAAAGCGGGGCATTCAATTTGAATCATCGAGGGTCGATGGTGATAAGGAAATGCGCGATGCTTTGCACCAAGGCCTCCCCGATATTATTATTTCCGACTACTCAATGCCTTCGTTCGATGGAATGGCTGCGTTAAAAATTGCACATGAGCTGGCACCAAAAACCCCGTTTATAATCCTCACAGGCTCAATAAACGAAGAGGTTGCGGTGGAATGTATAAAAGCAGGTGCCGACGATTATATTTTGAAAGAAAATATGAGCAGGCTGGTTCCGGCGGTAGTTGGTGCCATTGAAAAACGTAAAAACATAATAGCAAAGGAAAAGGCCGAAGCGTCGTTATTAGAGAGTGAGGAGCGTTACAAAACATTCTTCAATAACGATATTACCGGCGATAACATGGTTGATGTTAACGGTACCATTATCGATTGCAACCCGTCGTTTGCCAGAATGCTGGGTTACGATAATCCTGATGAGCTCAAGGGGGAAAGCGTTGAGCTGTTTTATGCAAATCCTGATGAACGTAAAGTATTCATTAACAAAATAAAAAAGTTTAAAAAGATTTCGAATGCCACAATCGATTTAAAGCGAAAAGACTCAAATATAATTCATTGTGAATTAAACTCGGTAGGAATATTCAATAATAAAAACGAGTTGATTCAAACAATGTCCTATTTCATCGATGTTACTAAAAGGAAAGAGGCCGAACTACAACTTAAGTTGTTGAGCCGTTCGGTTGAGCAAAATCCCACCAGTGTCGAGATTACAAATCCCATGGGCGAAATCGTGTATGTTAACCCGCGCTTTACCAAGGTAACCGGTTACACATTTGATGAAGTGGCGGGCAAAAATCCTCGGTTTTTAAAATCTGGCATCCACCCGCCTGCTTTTTACGAAGAAATGTGGAAGGCGCTTAAAGCGGGAGAGGTTTGGAACGGTACATTTTGCAACAAGCGCAAAGATGGAAGTTTATTGTGGGAGAATGCATATATTTCGCCGGTTGAAGACGAGTCGGGAAATGTAACACATTATGTAAGCGTTAAAGAGGATATTACGGCACAGCGTCGTTTGGATGAAATTGAACACCTGATATTGGAAATTGCTCAAATTTCGGTGCTTAACATCGATTTGCACAGTTTTATCGCGCAAATTCACCAAAAAATGAAAAAGGCATTTAATGCCAATAATTTCTACGTAGCTTTGTACAACAGCAGCACAAACACCTATACCTTCCCATATTTTATCGATGAAATTGATGACTTTTCCGGCAGCGAATCGTTTATTCTTACCGACAGTTTAACCGACTATGTGAGGAAAAATGCTAAAGGTAAACTTGTGACTTCTGAAATTGAAGATGGAATAAAGAATCAGGAGAATATTGAATTGTACGGGACCGATTCAGCGGTTTGGTTGGGAGCACCGCTCATTAGTAATCAAACCGGAGAAGCTTTTGGGGTTATTGCCGTACAGGATTATCACAATGCAAACGCTTACAACGAAAAAGATTTGCACCTAATCGAAATCATTGCATACAATGTTGGGATTTTCATTGAGCGCGTGCGGACTATTGAAGAGCTAAAACTGGCCAAAGAAAGAGCCGAAGAAAGTGATCGTTTGAAGTCGGCATTCCTGGCCAATATGAGCCACGAAATACGCACGCCCATGAACGGTATTTTAGGTTTTGTTAGTTTGCTTAAAGAAGGCTGGGTTGAACCCGACGTCCAAAGTAAATACCTGAATATTGTTGAGCAAAACGGCGAAAGGCTGCTCGGACTTATTAACGATCTGATCGATATTTCAAGAATTGAGTCGGGGCAGGTGCATCTCAGTAATTCAGAGCTGATTATCAATGCCGAAATTCAGTCTATTTGTGAATTCTTTATGAACGAAGCCGGGAAAAAAGGATTAGCATTGGAAACAGTTATTCCCCAAAAAACAAACACAATTCTTTTTGCCGACAAAGTTAAGTTTCATTCAATATTGTCGAATTTAATCAAGAATGCCTTGAAATTTACTTCAACAGGATTTGTAAAGGTTGGATACGATTTTGATGGTAATTTAATCCGTTTCTTTGTAAAAGACAGCGGTATTGGTATTGCTGCCGAAAAAATCGATTTGGTATTTAAACGCTTTGAGCAGGCCGATCAGTCTCTCACAAAATCATACGAAGGTAGCGGCCTGGGCTTAGCAATAGCCAGGGCATTAACCGAAAAAATGGGTGGTAAAATGTGGGTCGAATCGGAGCCGGGTAAAGGTTCTGAATTCTATTTTACTTTGCCGGTTGGTAGTAAGAATTAGTTGATTAATTTGATCGTTGTATCAAAACACTTTTCACTAGAACTCAAAAATCATTACCTTCGTAGCATGGAAATCAGGAAAAAACCGATATTTCACAAGCGTATTTTTTGGGATGTTGATTTTGAGCATCTCGACTACGATGCTAAGGCCAACTTTGTGATCGAAAGGGTTTTTGAAAGGGGCGATGTGGAGGATATTCGCCAATGCCGAAGGTATTATGGCGACAACAAAGTTGCTGACAGTTGTCTTTTAATCAGATAATTCTCAATGAACAAAAAAACGATAATAGCCGATTCGCAATATTTGATTTCTACAGCAATTCAATCGCTAATTGGAAGCGAAAACTGTATTACTGCCGAATCGGTAAATCATTTGTACCGCTTGCTTGGGAATGATTATGCCAATTTAATAGTTGCCGATGGTTTGTTTTTTGGCGATGATTATCTTTTTCATTTAAAACGGATTAAAAAAGAAAACCCGTGCTTGCCAATTCTGTTCCTTGCAAATGAATTAAGTGTCTCCGAACTCGCCGAATTGACTAAAGCAGGAATTAAGAACATAATTTTCAAAACTGCAATGCGCGAAGAAGTGTTGTCGGCAATTGATTTTGCTACGAAAGGAAAGAAATATTTCGACAGTGAAGCACTGGAATTAATAATGGATGCAAACGAACGTAAAAACAGCATTGAAGATTCGGTGCAATTGACAACATCCGAAATAGAAATTATCAGATTGATTTCGGGGGGGCTAACTACCAAAGAAATTGCCGAACGGCGTAACGTTAGTTTCCATACCGTAAATACCCACCGTAAAAATATATTCCGGAAAATGGAGGTTAACAATGCCTCTGAACTTATTATGAAATCGATTAAGGCTGGCATAATCGATAACATCGAATACTTCATTTAATCAGTCTTATACCATAAACGTGGTATGCAAAATACCCCCATCATGGTATTTCAGCAATGACCAACGCACCCCATCTTTGTACCATAAATAAAATCAAACCAGAAACATTATTATTATGGCAAAGATTGCAAAAAAATTGACCGACCTCATAGGCAAAACACCATTGCTCGAGCTGTCGAATTACAACAAAGAAAACGGATTGGAATCGAAACTGATTGCCAAGTTAGAATATTACAACCCCAGTGGTAGTGTAAAATGCCGTATAGGAAATGCTATGATAGAAGATGCAGAAAAAAGGGGAGTGCTCAAGCCCAATTCTGTTATCATTGAACCCACCAGTGGTAATACCGGTATAGCACTGGCCTTTGTGGCAGCTGCCAAAGGTTACCGGCTTATTCTTACCATGCCTGAGACCATGAGCGTTGAACGCCGGAACCTGATTAAAGCTTACGGTGCAGAAATTGTGCTAACACCCGGTTCCGAGGGCATGAAAGGTGCCATTGCTCGTGCCCAGCAGTTGGCCGAAGAAATACCCAACTCGTTTATCCCTCAGCAGTTTCAGAACCCTGCAAACCCCGAGGTTCATCGCAAAACAACAGCACTCGAAATTTGGAACGATACCGATGGCGAGATAGATATTTTTGTGTCGGGCATTGGCACCGGCGGCACCATTACCGGAGTTGGCGAAGTTTTAAAAGCCCGCAAATCATCGGTGCAAATCATTGCCGTTGAACCGGCCGCATCGTCAATACTTTCGGGTGGAAAACCAGGTCCGCATAAAATACAGGGCATTGGGGCCGGTTTTGTTCCTGACGTGTTGAATACATCAATTTTTGATGAAATAGTAACAGTTGAAAACGACGATGCTTTTGCCGCAAGCAGGCAGCTGGCACGTACCGAAGGATTGTTGGTGGGCATTTCGTCGGGAGCAGCGGCACATGCTGCCTTGCAAATTGCAAAACGACCCGAAAATAAAGGTAAAAACATAGTAGTAATACTACCCGATACAGGCGAACGCTATCTGTCAACCGCACTGTTCCAGTTTGAAGACTTTGAGTCAAAAACGGCAGCGTATGTTTGATGCCAATGAAGAATTTACATTATTCATTAGATAAGTGTTAATTTTTTAACCCTGAATA
>SKHV01000232.1 GCA_007116765.1 Prolixibacteraceae bacterium
AACAAAAATAAGCTTGCAAAATTTGCAAGCTTATTTTTTTAGCAGTTT
Source organism: Prolixibacteraceae bacterium (assembly GCA_007116765.1). Classification (GTDB taxonomy): domain Bacteria; phylum Bacteroidota; class Bacteroidia; order Bacteroidales; family Prolixibacteraceae; genus Roseimarinus. Next base: position 49 of record SKHV01000232.1, read on the forward strand.
CTATGAAATCAGGCTAATAATTGTAAACATGAATACGATTATTCAATACTGATACATTGTATTCTTTTAAGGGCTTCGATGCGTCACCGCTTAATGGTATTCCTCCAAAAAGCGTATACTCCGAACCACAGCAGGTGCAGGTAGCATTCACGCCGTTGTTTTCACTAATTACGGAACAATCTTTTGATATTTCGTATGTGCAGGCTGCATCGTATGCATAATAAATTGAAGAGGAAGGACTGACTACATCGTACTGAATACAAACCACTATTACTCCGGCATACCCAGCATACTCATAATAATCGGAGTTTCCGGTTATAGTCATGTCATTTCTCTTATCTAAATCAATTGTAAAACTAACCTGCACGTAAGGAATATACTCATCGTCGTCTTTGCACGATGCGACCAGCAAAATTGCAGCCAAAAATAAAACAGAAAAAAATGATTTATTGTAAGATATAAGCGTCATTTTTACTAATTTTAAACTTTAATCAAAAGTAAGCAATTTTAAATTGAAAAATAATGGAAGACTTTATTCCTCTGATAATATTAATCGCAATCTCTATAATTGGGATGCTTGGCAAGAAAAAGCAACGTAAACATGCTGAACGTCAATCTCCGGTTGAGTCGGTTCACGAAGAAGATGATTTATTCAGCTGGTTCGACAAACTCAATGACGACAGTCCTGATAATCAATCACAAATGCAAGTTGAAACTGCAGGCACATTAGAAAATATTCCTGAGCAAAAAGAACAGGAAAGTCAGGGTAATTACAACTCAAAAAGTGTGAAAGATAAAATCAACAGCCAATATGCAGCTTTTTCGGGTGCAATTAGCCAAGACGAGCATGAAGATATTGTAGATAAAAAACAGCGAAGCATTATTGAAAAGCACGAATACGAACGCGAAAAGAAGAAGAGAAGACAAAAATTAGTTAGCCCGTTAATATCCAAACCTAAATTCAATTTAAAACAAGCTGTGATATATTCTGAAATCATTAATCGCAAGTATGACTAATAAAACGGTAAAAAACACACACTTATATTTTTTGCCTGTTCATTTCGGCACAGATAATTAAAAATTTGTTTACATTTGCAATTGTATTGGGATTCTGGTCTAATAGTGACCGGGATTCTAATTTTTTTATACATAACCCATATATATTTAGCTATGTCTGGAATTAATTACATGACTGCAGAGGGTTTAAGCAAACTAAAAAAAGAGCTTGACCACCTGATGAAAATTGAACGCCCTGCTATTTCAAAACAAATTGGCGAGGCAATTGACAAAGGCGACATATCGGAAAATGCCGAATATGATGCCGCTAAAGATGCACAAGGCATGCTTGAGGCACGTATAGCCAAAATACAGTCTCAAATAGCAGGAGCCCGCATTATCGATTCATCTAAGATTGATACTTCATCAGTACAGATAATGAACGTGGTTTTGATTAAAAATCTCAAAACCAACTCTACAATGAAATATACCATTGTACCGGAAACCGAAGCTGACTTTAAGGCCGGCAAATTGTCAGTTCAAACCCCTATTGCCAAAGGCTTATTAGGCAAGAAAGTTGGCGATGTGGCCGAGGTAAAAGTACCTGCCGGAATTATTCAGTTCGAAATATTGGAAATATCAATTTAGTAAATTATGGCTACTATTTTCACGAAAATTGTAAATGGTGAAATTCCGTCGTATAAAATTGCCGAAGACGAGAATTTTTATGCTTTTCTTGATATCAACCCTTTAGCTAAAGGGCATACACTTGTAATTCCAAAAAAAGAAGTCGATTACTTATTCGATTTAGAAGAAGATCTATACCTTGGTTTACAGGCTTTTGCCCGCAAAATAGCTCTCGGTTTAAAAATAGCAGTTCCATGTATAAAAGTGGGAGTAGCAGTGCTGGGCCTTGAAGTTCCGCATGCACACATTCATTTGATACCCATGCAAAGCGAGCAGGACATCAATTTTTCGAACCCTAAAAAGAAATTCAGCCCTGATGAAATGGAAAATCTCAGGCAGTTGATTATTCGTGAGCTGTAGAAAGTTTGCGGTATATGACCAATTTACACTAAGAGGTTGTCGGGTACGGCAACCTCTTTTTTGCTTTAAAAATGTTAAACTAAGGGTTAATTTATGTTATCCACCTGCAATAACAGCTTTAAATATTTTACTTTTACTCCCATTATTGCAAACATGAATAATAAACTTATCACATTAGTCACGCTAATACTGGCTATAGCCCTGCAAAGCTATGGTAATACACCCGACTTGTATTTGGTTTACGTGCGCGGAAAAGTAAGCAATATCGAAAACGGTGAACCTATACCCAATGCTCATGTCATAAATTCACGCTCGAGAAGTGGAACAACTACTAATGCCGACGGGGTTTTCACTCTGCAAATGCTTACCGACGATACTCTTACTATACGAGTAGTAGGCTTTGTGGAGGAAGATTTCTTTATAAACGAATTTCCACCCAAGAACCTGTACGAAATATCAATGAAACCCGTTCGCTATTTGCTCGACGAAGTTGAAGTAAGCGACACATGGGGCGGTAAAAGCGGACTAGGCCTGCCTGAAGCAAAACCACTCAATGTACCGGTTGAACTCAGAGGAAGTGCTTTTCACGAAGACCCTCCTTGGTACGCAGCCATTTTAAGCCCAATTGCCTATTTGCAATACCACACAAGCAGCAGTGAAAAAGAAAAGCGCACGGCGCGCAACATAATACTAAACGAAGAGCAATGGAAGGTGTTTTCACGCTACCACAACCTCGAAACCATCGAAAAAATTACCGGATTGTGGGGCGATGCCGCCGACAAATTCATGCTTTATTGCAATATGCACAACCAACTGCCATACAATGCCCCCCAAATGGAAATTGAATACCAAATAAGAGCGCTTTACGAGCAGTATAAAATAGAACAAGAAGAAAATCATAATTCACAAAACCGATAGCATTTGTGCGAAAAACATATTGTTTGTATTGCTGAATCGGGATTAAAAACAGATATTCCGGCATCGTTATGCCCCATCCAGATGTTTCCATTTCTACCTTTTATAACTCCTTGAACCCTGTTATCTGCAATTCCGGAATTGGTTACGTCGTACACTTCCCATTTGTCTTTTTTATCAAAACTCATTAACCCCGCCCCATAAGTTGCCAGCCATAGCTTATTCCGTTTGAAATACTATATTGGAAGGTAAAGCACTGTTTTCAGTCGTGTAATTTACAAAATTAGATCCATCATACTTGAACAATCCATGACCATTGGTCGATATCCATAAATTATTATGCTTATCAATGTTAATGTGGGAAATCGAAACTCCAGAAGTATTAAATGGGGAGTTTGTAGAATTAAAAACCATGCTTTCATTTCCATCGCGGTCGATTTTAATTCTGGAATTCAGTTGGTCAAAAGGCAGACCTGAATTTGACTGGTTATATATTGTCCAGATTGAATATATTTTAAATTAACAAGAAAGTACAGCCTTTATAAGCATAAAGGTTTCTCAGCTATGTGGTTTAATCTATTTTGCTTCGCCGCAGGCAAAGTTGTTTGCGATTTAAAAGTTAGGTGTCAGCTTAAGAGAGCGTCTCTGAATTTGCTATTGTTTCTTAAGGAGGAAACCGCAATCTTTGTAAAAAAACACAGAAAACTCCTAAAAGTGAGATTGAAAGAGCTGAAAATATTAGGAAACAATATATTGAAAAAAAATAAAAAGATAATGAAAAGAGATAAATTAAGGAGAGTTAGTCTCGACTATATGATTGATAAGCATATTGGCGAAATCGGTACTGAAAAAAGAGATGCCTTTGAAGAAGAATTGCGCTTGGATATTTTAGGTCAAAAGATTAAGGAGATTAGAGAAGAGAGACATTTAACACAAGCACAATTAGGAGAATTAGTGGGTGTAAAAAAAGCACAAATCTCAAAGATTGAGAACAATCTAACAGATGCAAGATTTGAAACTATTTTGAAAGTATTTAGAGCATTAAATGCAAAGATAAATTTCAATGTAGAAATAGCTTAATAATATGATTATTTGCGGAAAGCAATCAGTCGTCAATTTTTTCGCCGTAAGCCAAATCGCCTGCATCGCCAAGCCCCGGAACAATGTAAGCTTTATCGGTCAGTTTGGGATCAATGGCTCCAAGCCACAAAGTACAAGTCTCATCGGGCAATTGCTTTTTCAAATATTCAACACCGGCCGTACTCGCAATTATTGCCACCAAATGAACATGTGCAGGCTTTCCTTTTTTTAGAAGTGCCTTATAGCCAATTTCGAACGAAGCTCCCGAGGCCAGCATGGGATCGGATAGTATGATTACTTTCTCGTCGAGCGATGGCGACGAAAGGTATTCAAATTCAATCACGAATTCTTTCGCATTTACATATCTCCGGTGAGCCGATATAAAAGCATTCCCACTGCTGTCGAAATAATTCAACATGCCTTGATGCAGGGGCAAACCGGCCCTTAGGATTGTTGCCAGTACCGGAAACGAAGCAGGCAGTTTCATTTTCGAAACACCAAGCGGAGTTTTCACTTCACGTTCCTTATACCTCAAACACTTACTTATTTCATAAGCAAATATTTCGCCTATACGTTCAATATTTCTTCTAAATCGTAGTGGATCGCGCTGGATTTTTTCATCGCGTATTTCGGAAATGAACTGATTGAATATTGAATTTTTCTCGCCAAGATTTACTATTTGCATTTTTTTGTATTTATGGTTTCTTACACTTGTATATTGTATTTCTGTAGCTTTGCGCTAACTTGTAATAAGTTATAGCACCTTCGCCCAGTCTTTCGGCATAATTTATAGCTTCTACCTCAAAACCGGCTCGTGCTAAATGCTTACCAAAGTTTGCACCATACATGGTACGCATTCCTTTTTCATAGTATTTTCGGAGCCGATCGCGATCGTCATCAGTACTAATTTGTTCATAGCTACGATCCATTTCAGGATTTACTATTGTTTGAATCAAAACCACACCTCCGGTGCGTAAAAGTCGTCTCAATTCGGCCAAAATAGTTTCATCTTCTTCAAAGTATTGTAATTCATGTGAAAATACAATTACATCGAAATAACCGCCCTGCAATTTATCCCCCCCATTATCAAGTTTCGGTAAATAATGTGCATCGGGTATTGAAACATCAATATCAAGTCTTTTTAACGTTTTTCTTATTTGAGAAGTAGGACTAAACCACAAAAACTTGTTTTTATTTTTTTTACCCAGAATTTCGTTTTTGATATAAAACCACAAAGCCCTGAGAGCATCGTCGCTCCCACACGAAGAGCACACGAAACTCTTGCTTTGGGATATCGTCGCGGGCAAGAAGCTTCTAAAACTTGATACACATACATTACAACGCACCTTATTCCCTTTGAACAGGAGTTGAAATATTCCCCGCTCCAAAAAGTATCGTTTATACAGGCTGCTGTTCATTGTCATTAAGTAAAAATATAATCGCCATCGGCATCAAACACGGTGGTATTCTTTTTCTTTTCCACATCGAACGAAGAATAGATATTCATTGTAAAAGCTTTGCTAAACAAGAAGGGATTTTTGATATCATGCATGCTTGCAGCCAATTCGGGATCCACAATTGTAAGCGTTTCTATTTTTTGTTGCGCACACCACTTCGCCAAAAATTGCATTGCCAAACCTTCGTGCCGGGGAATATGTATTGAATATAATAGCTTTACCTTTCCCTCACATTCCGAAATAAGCATAGAAGAAACTTTAAATTGGCTTTTTTTTATGGTGATAAAGTAATACTGAAAACTCTTTTTGAAAGATGAAAAAGGATATTGGCTGTCTTCATCTTCTGTTTCTGTAATCCACGGGTAACGGAAAATCCAGTCATATACCTCTTTCGATCGACGAAACAAACTTGTGTTTTCATCAATATTCTCAAAAAAACCTTCGGGGCATTCAGTGTCAATGCTTATGTCGAAATGACTGAAATTACCTGTCACAAACGACTCGGCTTTCAAACTACCATAAAAGCTTAGCAGTTTGCCGCCCATTGCCGCGAACTTGCCAAGCAGTTTATTGTTCACTTTACTCGACAGCAATTCGGAATAATTACTTTTCAGGTAAAAGCGCTTTCCTGTTCGCTCATGCAGCACACTAAAATGTCCCGATTTCATATAAGCATTCAACGATTCGGGAGCATAGTTTGTAAACATGAGTTTTCCTTCCCAGTCGCTGAGTGCCACATCGAGCAACTTTAACGAAAGGCCTTTCCGACGGAACGAAGGGTGCACCCAATTGCCGCTACACCACCCGAAACGGACCGGCTCTTTGCTTGTATGAAGCACATCAGCCCAAATGCTGCGAAAAGCTACTATTTGCTTTTTGCTTTCGATGGTGTAAAGCGCCACATCGGAAGAAAGTGAATTAGGATTTGCCAAATACGATTTCATTCGGGCTTGCGAAAGAGGAACTACAGAGTGAATACCAGTAGTGAATCGCGAGCAATACGCCTCAAGTTCGTTCAATTTAACTTTTACTACCTTTAACTCATCCATATTTCATAGCTTATCGGGTTACACGGTTGGCTGAAAAAAGTTTTCGCAAGTGAAAGTACAAAAATTCAAAGTGAATTACTTTTTCTGCAGTCCATTTTTTTGAACGCTCAATAGGAATACGCTGAAAATGAAAAGGTGTTTCATCGAACTTCAACCCTGCGGTACCAAAGGTTACATCGAGCTCGCCCGATTGTTTAATTTTTTCGAAGAGGGAATGTTTTAAGCCATCGTCGGTAAACGGGAACGAAAATGCGCGGATTTTCTGATCGAAATTAGCATTTACCCACTTCATACTATCTACTATTTGAGTGAGCTGCTCGTCTTCATTGAGCAGCCACATTTCGGGATGATTCATACTGTGCCCGCCAATGGTAAAACCCTGACGATACAAATCGCTGATTTCATCAAAATCCATGTATGGTTCAAACACTGAAAAGTCGATATTGTGATTTGCGGCAAGCTCGTCGAGCCGGGCAGCTTCATGAATAAAGAAACGCTTGCCTCCGGGCTTCAACACACCCTCCGATTCGAGAATGGCTCGCTTAAACCGGTGAAAAGTACTCTTGTTCGCTACAAAATCGGGGCTCACAAAGAACGTGGCCGGTATTCCTTTTCGCTTCAATACAGGAGCAATAAGAGTACTGCATTCTTTAAGCCCGTCGTCGAAAGTCAAATGCATTTTCGTGTTATCGGGCGCGTGTATGATTTCGTCTAAACCAACCGGTGTAAAATGCTTGAGAAGAAAGTCAAGTTCGCGTACAAATTCCTCTTCAGTGTGTACAGCGTAACTATTAATGTATTGTGGGGGTGAACTTCTAATCAGATGATAAAAAGGTAAAACCGGTGGATATTTTCGTCCTGCTTTAAGAAAAGACAGAGGGAGAAGTGACGCAACAGATGCAACAATATTCTTTATAGCATCATTCATTTTTTCAGGTAATTAAATGGCCAGTTAAGACTGTTGTGTTTCAATAAACTATAAAACTCAGGGCTTGCACCAAAGCCTTCAAAAAAACGGGCAATGCCTTCTATATTCGAGCCTTCAAAATCAACAAAGTGTTTTGTGCCGGCATTTTGTTCGATAAAATGATCCACAATGCCATACATAGCCCGATTGCTTTTCCCTTCGGGCGAAGAAAAGGAGTTCAAATAGATTGTTCGTTTGTTTTCTTTCAGAAAAAAAGCAGCGGCACACAACTCATTATGCGCATCGTAAGCACCAAGTAGTTGCCCACGACCTTTTAACAGAGATTGATTAATTATCAACGTCAATGTTTTGATGTGTTTTGAAGCGATACCTTTATGGGCAAACTTTGTTTTTAAATCGATGTATTGCTTGCAGCTTACCGATTCGGAAACAGTACAAAGTTTTTTGGATTTGCGCACATGCCGTTTAGCATGTGTGTTGTATTTCTGAAAAAGCCCGGTGTAATCTGAATCTAAATTCAAAAGGTAGTTCTTGCGTTGAACAAGTTCGCCTGCTGCTGCTTCTATAATATTTAGTGAATTAAAACAAAGCTCGTAAAAGGAGAAAAGGGAGTTTAGTTTTTCGAGAAATGCGCTTGTAATTTCGGCACTAGCAGGAGGAAAAATACCATGCTGCTGAGTATAAACAGGCTGAAAAGCATATTTGAAACCTAACTTCTTATTACAAACCAGAGGCATTACATAGCGGTAGTTGTCCAAAATAAGCCCAAACCAGTCGGGCGCCACTATATCGAGATACCAGCTTTCGGCATACACGCGCGAATTGACTGACTCGCGTATAGCCCTATCCCATTTGCCAATGTTTATTTTCGAGTTATGTAAAAATTCTATTTCCACAGGTACAATAAAGTTTTATATGCTGATTTTAAAGCGAAGCAGGTTTTGACAAATCCGTTTCACCCTTGGCCTCATTCTGCAACTTGGCCGCCAAACGACTCATTTCAGCATAGATAAACCTACACTTATGGTCGCTTTTCGACTGTCCCAGCGATTCGTTATGCCATAAACTTACAAAAGTTCCACCAACCCTTGCGGTTTCGAGCATTAATAATTCAATTTTCTTCAGTGTTTGCGAAATGCTTAAATTCATATAATGTTTCAAAGTCACATCCATTATCTGAAACGGAACAATTTTCAAGTTTGTTGTTTTGTTTTGTTCTATGTCGAAAAATCGAAACGGAGTGGCCAGCGATGCCCGAAAACCAACACAATCAGGATAACCCATTGAATAATCAACTTCAATATTGTTCTGAATTAAATTTTGATAGGTAGAAGGAAAATGCAACATCAAAAAATGCTGGCGACTGCACGTAATATCTTTAGACGTTATATCACTTAGAAGTGTGATTTCATGCTGCAAAGCCTTTTTGTTGGAATTTGAATAATACGATGGATGTATTCCCACCTCACCAAATTCAGCAAGCCTGCGAATAAGCTTTTTAAACTTTCTGTTTTTGGGCGACAAAGCCCGATCGAATTTTCCTCTACTTCGCAATAAAAAGAAAAATATTGGATTGAATTTATGCAGTGCTATCTCATTAAGAATGAAATCGTAATTGTCGTACGGGTCGGGTTGAAAGCCACTAATAACCTTCACTCGCTTTTTCAAGCTATGCCACCTGCCGTACACTACATCTTTAGCCGAAGAAAGAAACAATCTTACAACTGATTTATTTTTGAAAGCCCAGGCATTGTCAATATCGAATGTAGGGAGGTATTGAAAACAAGGCTTATCATAGAGAAAATCCAGGTCATTTTGCCGAATTGCTTCAGCCATTTTGATTGCCCATAAATTCACCAGCGGTTTTTCTAAAAAATTGTATTGAGCAGCCACACTTCCAAAGGGGTCAAACCTTCCGTGTTTATCAAGGTTTTCATAAAAATACTCTTCGTAACGGCTAACTAGAAAAAATGTAGCCGCAAAAATATCAAAGGGTAAAAATGATTTTTCTACCGGAAATAATGCAGGCAAATTGTCCCACATAATTTTTTTGGGTTTTATTTTTTTCAGTTTAGCACTGAGCAATAAACTATGAGGAATAAGATTCAAGCAATCTGGAAAATGTTTTTCAGAGTAGTTAATCTTCACTCTTCCTGCCACTTCAAAAGAATTGGCACGGGTATGAAAAATCACTTTGCTGTTCAGAATGGTGCCAAAAACCAGCTCAAAAGCATATTCAATCCGGGGAGTTAAATCCTTAACAAAAACATTAATCATACAATTGCTTTGAGAGTCAAATTTACTAAATATTACATTAAACCTTCATCGGCCAGACTTTTAAATCCGTTGTTGGCAATAATCAAGTGGTCGAGCACTTTCATGTCAATCAATTCGGCTGCTCTGCATGCTTTTCGGGTAATTTCCATGTCGGCATTACTTGGAGAAAGGTTTCCACTGGGGTGATTATGTACCAACACTATCGACGAGGCCAACTTTTCTATGGCCTGTTTCAGCACAATGCGAATATCGATTACCGTGCCCGAAACTCCACCTGAACTCACTCTCGATTTATCGATAATATTGTTTGCCCTATCGAGAAAAAGCGCCCAAAACTCTTCGTGGCTGAGCCCGCACATGTATAGTGCCATATGATCGAACACGTCGTTGCTTGTAGTTATTTTCTTTGAAAGTTCTTTGAAAGACAGCTGCCTTCGTTTTCCAAGTTCAAGGGCAGCCAGTACATTGATAGCTTTAGCCTCACCCATGCCCTTATATTGTTTCAGTTTATCAACAGAAGCCTTCCCTAGTAAGTCGAGGTCGTTTTTAAAATCAGTAAGTATTCGTCGGGATAATTCTACTGCTGATTCGGTTCTGTTTCCCGAACCTATAAGGATTGCTATTAATTCGGCATTGCTTAAAGCGGCAAAACCATGCTTCAGCATTTTTTCACGCGGGCGGTCTTCTAGAGCCCATTGTTTGATGGATAGTTTTTCGTATTCGGCCATGCCAGCAATTTACGGCATACACCGAAAAAAAGCAAACCAAAATTTGCGCTAATGTAAGGCGCACAAAAAAGCCTCTTCGATTCACAAAGAGGCTTTGTATATTCTTATAAATTGTACTTACAATTTTGAAATATGCGCTGAAAGTTTCGACTTTAAGTTAGAGGCTTTATTTTTGTGAATTACATTTTTGTTGGCCAAACGGTCAATCAAAGAAGTAACTTTAGGATACAAAGCTTCAGCTTCGGCTTTCTCAGTAATTTCACGTACTTTCTTTACGGCATTACGCATTGTTTTGGCATAATACTTATTTTGAAGTTTACGCTTTGCATTTTGCCTAATTCTTTTTTTTGCTGATAAATGATTTGCCATTTTCTTTATATATTTTAAAAGTAGCCCGTAGGGGATTCGAACCCCTGCTACCAGGATGAAAACCTGGCGTCCTAACCCCTAGACGAACGGGCCAAATTTCTTTATTGAAATTTCGGTTTGCAAAGGTAGAAATGTTTTTAAAATTTCCAAAAATTATTTCATTTTTGTTTGCCTTACCCCTGCTCCTGTTTTTCGTAAAGGCGGTGCAAATAAAATGCTTCTTTTTTAATTTGCCAAATAAAAATGGAAAAAAGATGTTTTTTTGTTGGTCAATTCACACATGATATTGGCGCAACCATTCAAATAAAGCAATTGCAGCTGCATGTGAGACATTTAGCGACTTGCACTCGCCAGCTAGGGGAATATGAAGCACTTTATCGCATTGCTCTAAAATTTCAGCTTCAATCCCCCGTTTTTCGTTTCCTACGACAAGAGCTACCGATTGAGGTAATGCTTCGCGATATAAATTTTCCGAAAACTCGTAAGTTTCAATAGCAATCAATTCATATTCTTCGGGAATAAAGTTTCGCCAATTTGCTTCATTACAAAAAATAAAATGCACGCGCTGGTAACTATCTCCGGCAGTTTTTCGTATTTTGCGTTCTGACAACTTATTCTCATCAACTACAAACAGCACCAGCGAACAGGCTGTATTGTCGGCCAAACGGAGTAAGTTCCCGTAATTTTCGGGTGTTCGCAGTTTCCACGCAACAAGTATAGGATGCTTGCAATTTTCATGTATACGGTATTGATTTTGCTTAAAGTAAGATATTGAACTTGTTTGCATAAACGTTTAATTTGAAGTGGACAAATATCGTAAAAAAAATAATTGCGTTTGAATATGAAATACAATTGTTATTTTTGAGCAGTCAATTACTTTTAACCTGAAAACAAAATCTACTATGAGTAAAACATATGCGATATTGACAATTATACTGCTTGCATTTTTTATTTCGTGCGGCCCTTCACAACGCGAAAAGGCCGACACAAGTATAAAAAGCGCAAGGCAATTGATTGTTTCGGGCGACACACTTCAAGCGATAGCGCTGTTAGATTCGGTGAGTATTTTGTATCCAAAAGCGGAATCGCAAATTGCAGTTTCAAAAAACATCAAAAGCGACTTATACCGGCAAATGGCCGACAACAGAAAGCTTAAACTTATTCGTAACGACAGCATCATTGAAGCGCTCGAAAACCGTTTCAATATTGAGAAAACCCGTTTCGATATGTACACTCAATACCATCATAAACGACAAACGCTGGCCCGCAGCTGGGATCGTTCCTTTTTACAAGTTCACCTCGACGAGCGTGGAGAATTTCACCTCTCGAGCAACTACGTGGGTAAAGAGTGGCTTGAACATACAGGCATTAGGGTTTACGACGGTGAACTTCAGGAAATTTCGGGACGGATACCACTCGAAAACCCACTGAACCATCGTAGCGATTTCCTTGATTATAAATGGGAAAAAATCTCGTACATGAATGGCGAGGCCGACTCGGTGATGTATTTCATTGCTGAAAACCGCCACCTGAATTTGAAGTGTGTGTTTTTAGGCAAACAATATCACTGGATTTTGCTCGAAGATTACGACATACAGGCTGTTGTGGATGCCCTCGATCTTTCTGAGGCTATAAAAATGAAAGCCCGTATTGAAGAGGAAATTGCATTTTTCGAAGCTAAATTATAAGAACCGACAAGTAGCTATTCGCCTCCAAACTCCATCAAGTAAGCTTTTATAAAGCCATCTATATCGCCATCGAGCACTGCCTGCACGTTGCTGGTTTCGTGCCCTGTACGCACATCCTTCACCAGTTTGTAAGGCTGCATTACATAGGAACGGATTTGTGAACCCCATTCGATTTTTTTCTTGCCGGCTTCGATTTTCATGGATTCTTCGTAACGCCTGCGCAATTCCATTTCGTAAAGTTGCGATTTCAGCAGCCTCAAGGCGTTTTCCTTGTTCTTCATTTGCGAGCGGCTTTCGGAATTTTCGATAACAATCCCGGTAGGTGCATGCCTCAAGCGCACTGCTGTTTCCACTTTGTTCACGTTTTGCCCGCCTGCTCCACTTGAGCGCATGGTTTCGAACGATATCTCGGCAGGGTTGATTTCAATTTCGATGGTATCATCAACCAAGGGGGCAACAAACACTGAAGTAAAAGTAGTTTGCCTTTTGTTTTGTGCATTGTAGGGCGAAAGCCTGACCAGCCGGTGCACTCCGTTTTCGCTTTTCAGGTTTCCATAGGCAAATTCGCCTTCAATTTGAACAGTACAGTTTTTTATGCCCACATCTTCACCGGGTAAATATTCCATTACTTTGAATGAATAACCATGACTATCGGCCCAGCGATTATACATGCGAAGGAGCATTTCGGACCAGTCGTTGCTTTCGGTGCCGCCGGCTCCTGCATTGATACGCAACACCGCACCTAATACGTCCTCTTCTTTTTGGAGCATGTTTTTTGTTTCCAGAGCCTCAACTAAATCCAGGGCAATTTTATATTGTTCTTCAACTTCGGATTCATCGGCCTCGCCGGCTTGTTGAAACTCGTTCAAAACCAGCAAGTCTTCTACATTCTGGTCGGCTTTGGAAAAAGCATCGGTCCACTGTTTAATGCTTTTTATATGCTTCATTTGCTCTTCGGCTTCTTTGGGATTATCCCAAAACGAAGGATCCTGTGTCTTTAGTTCTTCTTCTTCAAGTTGTAATTCTTTGGCTGGTATGTCAAAGGTACCCCCTCAGCGCATCCCGGCGCTCAACCAAATTTTTTACCTGGTCTCTTAATATCATGCTTATTTTTGTTTCGTTGAATGTTGCTAGCAAAAATACACAACTGAAGCCAAAGCAGCAATTAATCTTCGGTATCGGCATCAATTTTATGAAGTACCCTGTTTATTGTATCGTATTCAAAGCCTCTCGACTGGGCAAATCTTACAAGTTTCGATTTCAATTCATATTGATTACTTGCCTTAATCGATTTTTTTTTCTGAATCAATATATCTTCAAGTATTTGAGAATATTCTTCATCGTCAATATGGGATATAGCATCGGAAATAGAATTTTGTTCTATGCCTTTACCTTTTAGCATAAAGGCGATTTTAATTCTACCCCAATGGTTAAAACGTAGCTTATCACGCACGAAGAAGCGAACATAGCGCTCTTCATCAATGAATTTTTCAGCAATTAAAGCATCAATAATTTTTTGTGAATCGGCAGCTTGGATATCCCACTTGTCAAGTTTAGTTTGAATATCAGAAATGCATTTTTCGGATCTGCTGCATATCGCCATACATTTTTCAAGTGCCCTTTGCGCCTTGTGTTCCATACTTGTTGAATTATCCTAAAACACAAATATAGAATGTTTTATGTTATATCTTCAATGTTAAACGGAGTTTGCTGGTAAACATGGTAGTTGAGCCAGTTTTGGAAGAATAAATTGGCATGCCCCCTCCAACGCACTACCGGATTGTTTTCGGGATTGTTTTTCTTGTAATAATGCCGCGGGATTTGAATATCGAGCCCTTTGGTTTTATCGCGTAAATATTCTTCGTGCAGGTTATAGGTTGAATATTCGAAATGGCCGGTTATAAAAAGCTTCCTGCCACTTGTTTCCTGAATAATACCTACGCCGGCTTCATCGGAATCGGCAATAATTTCGAGCCCGCCAACTTTCTCAATGTCGGCAGCATGCACTTCGGAATGCCTTGATTGGGGCATGTGGAACTCATCGTCGAATCCTCTGAAAATAGGCAATTTTGGATACTTTGCCTCGTGATGAAATACCCCAAACAACTTGGAATCTAGTTGGTATTTAGGAATATTGTAATAATAATTGAGTGCGGCCATGGATGCCCAACATATAAATAGCGACGATTGCACGTTGGTATTAGCCCATTCTAATATGGTTTTCATTTCGTCCCAGTAGTTTACATCTTCAAAATTGAGATGCTCCACAGGGGCGCCGGTCACAATAAGCCCGTCGTACTTACGGTGCTTTATAAGGTTGAAATCGGTATAAAACATTTGCATGTGCTCAATGGGCGTATTGCGGGGGGTGTGCGCCATAATTTTCACCAAATCGAGTTCAAGCTGCAATGGGGTGTTCGAAAGCAGCCTTATGAGGTCGGTTTCAGTAGTCACCTTCACCGGCATCAGGTTCAATATAGCAATGCGTAAAGGCCTGATATCCTGCGAAGCGGCACGATTTTCGTCCATCACAAAAATATTCTCCTCTTCCAGCACCTTAATGGCCGGCAACTCGTGTGGTAAATTAACTGGCATATTTCTCTTTTATTTAAACCAATGCAAAATTAGTATTTTTGTCAATAGAAATGGTCAATGGTCAATAGTCAATGGTCAATGGTCATTAGTCATTAGTCAATAGCGTTCTATACTAATGACTAATGATTCTAATGACTACTGACAAATGACTATTTTATATTTTATCAAAAGCTTGCTGCAAGTCTTCTTTTATATCGTCGATATGCTCAATACCCACCGAAAGTCGCAATTGGTCGGGCAGCACACCGGCTGATAATTGCTCTGTTTCGCTCAACTGCGAATGCGTGGTTGATGCCGGATGGATAATCAGCGATTTGGCGTCGCCCACGTTGGCAAGGTGGCTAATCAACTCCAGGCTGTCCACAAACTTCGAAGCGGCTTCTTTACCGGCTTTTAGCCTGAAAGTAAGCACACCGCCAAAACCATTTTTCAGGTATCTTTTGGCCAGTTGGTGGTACTTGCTGCTTTCGAGCCCTGCATAGTTTACTGCTTCTACAGCGGGATGAGTTTCGAGCCATTTGGCGATTTCAAGCGCATTATCAACAGTACGCTGTACCCTTAACGACAAGGTTTCAAGCCCCTGTATCAACTGCCACGAGTTAAACGGGCTTATGGCCGGTCCAAAATCGCGCAAGCCTTCTACACGCAAGCGAATGGCAAAAGCAATATTCCCAAAAGGCCCGTCGGCTCCAAATACATCCCAGAACACAAGTCCGTGGTAGCCTTCCGATGGTTCACTAAACTGAGGGAATTTTCCGTTGCCCCAGTTGTAGTTTCCGGCATCGACCACCACGCCGCCAACACTGGTACCGTGGCCGCCTATCCATTTTGTGGCCGACTCAACCACGATATTAGCTCCGTGTTCAATGGGGCGGAAAAGATATCCTGCTGCACCAAAAGTGTTGTCCACTATTAGTGGTAAATCGTGTTTCTTTGCCAAAGCAGCTACTTCCTCCCAATTGGGAACATTAAATGTTGGGTTTCCCAGGTTTTCAATATAAATGGCTTTTGTGTTGCTGTCAATTTTTTTCTCCAGCTCTTCGGCTGTATCGTCGGCAGCAAAACGGGCATCAATTCCCAGGCGTTTAAACGATACCTTGAACTGGTTAAAAGTTCCCCCGTATAAAAAAGGCGAAGTCACAAAATTGTCGCCTGCCCCTAGAATGTTGGCAAGCGCCAGAAACTGGGCCGAATGCCCCGATGCCGTGGCCACAGCAGCCACACCACCTTCGAGTGCGGCAATTCGCTTCTCAAATACATCGGTAGTGGGGTTCATTAGACGGGTATATATGTTGCCAAACTCTTTTAAACCAAATAAATTGGCCCCATGTTCGGAGTTTTTAAATACGTACGAGGTAGTCTGGTAAAGAGGTACTGCTCTCGAAAGGGTGGTTTCATCGGGTGTATGTCCTGCATGTAATTGCAATGTTTCGTAACGGTAATTTATTGACATGATAGTATGTGTTAATTTGTTTGACTTAAATTCAATATTGATTGTTTTCAGTAACATAACAACAATTGTAATCCACAATTGATTATGTATTACCTGATAAAATGTAAAAATTATTTTGAAATTTATTTAAAGAAAGCGCATGTACACAAATAGGGGTAAACGGTTTACTTGCTCATGCGCAAAAGCATTCGCATCATCATGCACATCATGTTCATGAAGCAGAAAGAAGTAATATTTTCGATGCGATTGTTCATATACGGATTTTATCCTATTGTTTTAATAGGTCAAACTTATGGATAAATTTTCAAATCATCATTGAGTTTTCATAAAAAAACTATGGGTTAACAATTAATTAAAATAAGACATGTGGGTATTTTAAAAAAAAGCCCCGCATGATATACATACAGGGCTTATATTTATCTTATTAAAAGTGTTTTACTCACGCTTCATTATTCCGTAGCATAATATTCTTACGAAATTATCAACCGAAAGTTCAATGTCAATGTCATGGTGGCTGCCGGTAGTAAGTGGCATTTCCAGGCCTTTCATTGCGGTAGTAATTCCCATAGCGGTAAGGTTCAGGTCGTCGATATTAAACTTATCGCGACGTACTCCTTCTATGAGAATTCTTTTGATCATACGAAATTCGTCCTTCGCATTTTTCTCTTTAATTTCATCGATAAAGCCTATTGCAGCCACATCGTTTTCGAGAGCGTTATACAAATTTGCAAGGCTTCGGAATGTGCGTAGCTTTGCCAGAATGTATTCCCGCAGTTTTTCTTCAGGGTCGAGAGAGCGAAAAACCACTTTCTCCAGTGCCTGCTTGAGCACATCAACTTCTTTCAGTATAACAGCCTGAAAAAGGTCTTCTTTACTCTCGAAATAATAATACAAAGAACTTTTCCCTTTACGTACTGCATTTGCAATATCGTCAAGAGTTGTTTTTTTGTATCCGTACTTACTGAAAATATCCTGGGCTATTTCTAAAATAGTTTCCCGGTTAAGGTCTTTTTTATTGGCCCCGTTTTCAAATGTTTCTGCCATTAGCTACGGTTTTCTGTTTACTATGAAAATCAAAAATACAAAAAAAGATAAAGCCATAGAAAAATCGACAGCTCTACTATTTTTTTTACTTCTTCACTCGTTCTGAATATGAATTGTCGCGGGTATCTACTTTAAGAATGTCGCCTGTATTAATAAACAGAGGCACCATAATTTCGGCACCTGTTTCAAGAGTTGCTGATTTTAATGCGGTTGACGAGGCTGTATTTCCTCTTTCACCGGGCTCGGCATAAGTAACTTCCAGTTCAACAAAGGGAGGCATTTCAACTGTTAGTGGAGTTTCGGTATCGGCATGCACGTTTATTTCAACATTGTTTCCTTCTTTCAATAAACCCGGATTATCTAACATTTCTTCTGCAATTGAAATTTGCTCAAAAGTTTCGGTGTGCATAAAGTTAAATCCCATATCGTCTTTATATAAATACTGATAAGGCCTGCGCTCAATACGAACAGGGCTGATTTTAACCCCGGCATTGAATGTATTCTCAATTACGCGACCTGTTTTCAGGTTTTTCAGTTTAGTACGCACAAAAGCAGCACCTTTCCCGGGCTTCACATGCTGAAAACTTACTACTGAAAAAAGCTGATCGTTATATTCTATACACAATCCGTTCTTAATGTCTGATGTTGTTGCCATATTTTGTTTTAAATTCTATTTCACCTTTATTTGCGTTGCAAAATTATAAAAACAATTCGAAAAAAACCGTTTAAAAAATAAAAGAGCACATAAAACACTAATTCACAACATTTAGATTTACTTAAAACGCATATATTTACTTAAAAATATTGCATCAGTATGCATCGAACAATAATAAGAATAATTTTAAGCGTCATAGCCCTAGGTATCATCGGAGGATGTAAAAATAAACTAAGCCCATCTGATAGCGAAAAGCACCTGAAAGCTTTCGATAGCGAAATAATTATGCTGAGCAAACAATTTTCAGAAACCTGTGCCTTTGATGCTTTTCAATTTTTACTTGCACAAAATAACGTTCCCATACCGTTTCGATATAACTCGAACCAAACGGCCGACCATGCATTAGAATATAACTTTGAGCAATCGAAAGGAAAATACGAAATTGACTTAGCTACGAATACGGCGTTTAAAACCGGGGAGTCAGACTCGGTAATTATACTAATTCCGCGAACATGTAAAAATCACGAACAAATAACTTTAATCATTTGTGACTATGCCGAAGAATATTCGATTTGGGATATGATGATTCCCACTAAAGCTTATCTTTCGATGATGGCTGGAAACACCGAAATAATGCGTATGGAATTAAATGTTGAAATGAAATACCAAGTTCCTGTTTTAGCGAATTTACACATTAATAGTGAAGGAATTTATCTGAAATACGACATGAAAACCCGCTTATCGAAGCGTACAACCAGAAGTAAGATGAATGTGGTAGCCGGAAAAAATACAGATGAAATTATTGTAGCGAGTTCAAATGTAAGGATGAAGCAGGAGGCAAACGGCAGCTTATTGTTCGACCATGTAAATTTCAAATTCAAGGCATTTCCTGTTAAAATGCAAGGAAAAATCGACTATAACAAAATTGATTCGAACACCCGTTTTTTCAATTCTCAATTCAACAAACACTCAGAAATAACTATAAAAAGCTTTAAGAACAAGAAAATTGGAAAAGTACTTTTAACGGATAGAAGCGATGTCGATAGGCTTAGTTTTGATATCATCTACAACGACAATTCTACCAAAAATATGGACGAGCTACTACTGACTTTAAAGACCTTGTTGAATGTAAAAATATAGATATCAGAACCGAACTCTTGCCCTTTTCTCAGAAGTATTATCGAATAAGGGATGATTCACCAAATCGTTAGGATAAACCTGATAACCACCGTTCACATCCAAATCGATACCGGTAACGTAAAACACAGCTTGCCAAACCAGTAAAGAGCAATACCAATCGTGATTATCGGCCCAATTCATTTTACCTGCTTCACTATCTTCATAATTTTCAGGAAAGCGTTTCATTGCATTCCAGCACGAACGACTTCCTTTTTGCGATAGGGCAAAAGCAATTATCGAATCGATTTGCGGTTCATTTAACCCGAGCCGCAGTCTGTAACGGTTCCCTTTGTATTTATTATGGAAACTCACATTTGAGAATGCGGGATTGCTGTGCTCAACAAAACCCTTTATCTCGCGCACCTGAAAATCCTGATGCACCTTTGCGGCCATCGACTCAACTACAACAATACCCGCCAATAAGCTATCGGTATTTTCGTGTTCGAAACCCTGCGTGACAAGTACTGCATGTCCAAAACCAAAACCATTCTTCACAAACGACGATCCGGGTAAAAAATTGGCATTAGGCCTTACCAGAATATCGCCCTTTCGAAACTCACTTACTGCCTCAACACAAGCAAAATTGTTCAAGCTTGCTTTTTCTTCAGAGAACAAGGGGCTTTCGGCATTATTGTTACACCCAAAGAATACCCAAAAGCAGAGCATGTAAATAACAAATTTTAAATTCATTGTAATTCAAAAATTGATTTATTGCTAATCAATTAAATGAATAAAGATAAGTATTTTATGAATTACTCAAAGAAATAGCTTTAGTCCGTTGACAATAAAAACAAAATATTGTAAATTTGCTCGAAATAAAATAATCACGCAAATTATGAAAAATCGAATATTTAAAGGGGGAATTGCAGTATTTATTCTTTCCTTGATGATTGTAGGTTGCGACCTGTTACCAATTGGGGGAAATGTAACCAAAACAATGCCGGCAGAAGACGCCAAGATTGAAATAAGAAATGCCAATCAGGAAATAATGACCAGCATGGAAACAATGATGGCAACTCCGGCGGCAAACTCTTTGTTCTTTCTGATGAACATGATGCCCGACATTATGATTGCAGACATCAAAAGCGCCGAATTATTTAAGAAGCGCCTTACCTATTCAAATTTTCTTAACAATTTCAGAATCAAACCTGATAGTAAATCAGCAAATAGCGACGATGAAATGTTTTATGGTTATTTTGAATACAGTTTTGTAGAAGACGACTTTGTGCTTGTTGAGCATAGTAATTCGGTACTTGATTTCAAATATCCTGCCGATGACTTAGCCTATGCCAACCAACAAAACAATGCACAGCTTACAATTTCAAATTTGCAGTTTCAGGAAATTGCTTCTTATTATGAAGATTACGACTATTATGCGGGAGACTGGGTGCAATATGAAACTACCGAAAGTGTGCCTGTTAACGCCGTGATAACACAGCGCATAAACAACACAGTACAATTATCGGCAAATTACAATGCCTCTTACAACAGCAACGGGCTTCCTTCATCAATGAACGCTTCGATGGAAATGGGCGAATACTCGTTTACCATGAGTTACTCAGGCAACAACACGCGCTACACAACCAAAATGGCCTTGAAATTGGGGAAAGAAGATCTTATGGCCTACGACCTTACAGTTAAATACCGCACCGATATGGAAAGCGTGGACTCTTTTGAAGGCTACTACACTATGGCACCCATTAAGCTCGATGGATCAATCAATATCGATGCAATTGAGCAACACATGGAAACCAACTATTCTAACCCTGATGTCGACTATGTAAACAGTCAGGTATCGGTAGATGTGATACACACCGAAGAGAAAGCAAAAATTGGCAAACTGGAATTCAGAATGGTTTATGACTCTTATTGGGAAGAATATGAATTAGTTCCTGTTATTGTTTATAACGATGATTCCTACGAAGAAATTGAAGACATTTTCGCTCTTGGTTTTTAATCCCGTATTTTATAAAGCATAAATCAAAGAGGCCAACACATATTGATGGTCTCTTTTTTTTGCGCTTGGCGTTCAATAAAATTAATAAACATTTAGCCTTACTTAAATTATTTAATAATATTCCTATTTTTGCATACAACATTTATAGGTATATGCTTAAAAACGAAATAGAATCATATCAAAAACCGGTCTTTTTTGATCACAAAGGCTCACTTGACGATTTTATTGCACTAATGTCGATACTCACACTTGATAAGTACTGCATTAGCGGAATAACATATACTCCGGGCTTTTGCAAAAATAATAACGCACTTGAAACCACGCATTCCATTCTCGATATTTTTTGTCATAGTAATTTACCTCTGGCAGTTTGCAAAGAGCCTCTAAGAAATGAGTATAGTTACGATAGAAATATTCTTTGTATTTCGCCCGATGTATTTAACAATTCAGAAATACAAAAACCACTCAATGTGCCACAAACTGCCAATGAAGACGCAGCAGGTTTCACTGCAGAAATATTACTAAACACAGTGTCGAAAACCATTGTAATAGCGACAGGACCGGCCACAAATTTGGTGAGTACCCTTGAAAAATACCCCGAAGTTGCCGATAAAATTGAACGTATACTCTGGGTAGGCGGTGCATTTTTGTGCGATGGTAACGTAATAGCACCTGACCACGATGGCAGCGCAGAGTGGAACTTTTTTGCCGACCCTCATGCAGCTGAAAAATTATTGAGTCTCGGAATACCGGTTACTCTTTTCCCGCTTGACACCGTAACACAATATCCGCTTGATAATTACCTGCTCTATCATCTTGAAAATAATTCAAAAAAAAGATTAAGCAGAATAGCATATCAACTCTTAAAACCTGCATACGAAATACACCACGATTTCTGCATCGGTTCAGTCATGCCTTCGGTATACCTTGGAATGCCAAACATATTTCAACTCGATTCTAAATCGATAAAGGTTGAACCAAGAGGTACTTCAATGGGGAATATATACCGTTCGACCATGGGAAACAGAATAAAACAAGCCTCGTGCATTGACGAAGAACAGTTTTATGATTATCTGATTTCATGCTTCGGAAAGTTCTAAATAAAAAGGCTGAACATTTCTGAACAACCTTTCTTATTTTTATATTTTAATGCGATAAAATTTAGGCCTTCACCTCACCATTTTTAATGAGCCACTCGGCAATTTGTACAGCGTTTAATGCAGCACCTTTCTTAATTTGGTCGCCTACACACCAAAATGTGATTCCATTTGAGGCTACGTCTTTACGAATACGCCCCACATACACATCGTCTTTCCCTGAAACAAACAATGGCATTGGGTATTCCTTGGCTGCAGGATTATCGATTACCGTTAAGCCTTCGAAGTTGCGCATTGCTTTTTTCACCTCCTCAATATCGAGTTCTTTTTCGGTTTCAAGCCAAATTGCTTCAGAGTGGGCCCTGGCAACGGGAATACGCACACAGGTTGCTGAAACCTCAGTATCGGTATGCATAATTTTTTTGGTTTCCCAGTTCATTTTCATTTCTTCCTTGGTGTAATCATTATCAAGGAATACATCAATGTGTGGTATAATATTCATGGCCAACTGATAAGGAAACTTATCGGGCGTAACCTCTTCGCCATTAGCCACCTGCTTGATTTGTGCTTCGAGCTCGGCGATACCTTGTGCGCCTGCTCCACTTGCTGCCTGGTAAGTAGCACAATGCACACGGGTAATTTTCGACAAATCGTTAATCGGTTTCAAAGCCACAACCATTTGTATTGTTGAGCAGTTTGGATTAGCAATAATGTTACGCGGCCTTACTTTGGCATCTTCGGGATTCACTTCGGGTACCACCAGCGGCACGTCGTCGTCGTATCGGAATGCACTGGAATTATCAATCATAATTGCACCATATTTGGTAATTGTAGGTGCAAACTCTTTCGAAATACCAGCACCCGCAGAGGTTAGTGCAATGTCAATATCTTTAAAATCATCGCCATGTTTCAATTCCTTAACTACAAGTTTCTTTCCATTGAATTCATACTCGTTTCCTGCACTTCGCGAAGAACCAAACAATACTAACTCATCGAGCGGGAAATTGCGCGCTTCAAGTACTTCAAGAAGCTCTTGCCCCACTGCTCCACTTACTCCAACTATAGCGACTCTCATAATTCTTATAATTTTATTTACTTTATTATACGATTGTGAAATTTGTTTTTTGTAAATTTCAACATACAAATTTATACAATACTTATTAAATGCAACATGGTAAACCGAATAATTCATACTTTGGCATGTTTCGTTATCTTTTTGTTAATTAAGCCGGTTCACTCTCAAACAGTATGGACTGAAACATTCGATGTGCCCGACAAAGGCTACTGGGCCGATAGCACAGGAGCGGTTCATTCCGATATTTCGGACATAGCATGGAGCGTGAATGTTGACAATTGCAACTTTATAGACGAAAACGATTATGCAAAGACCGTATCCACCAGCGGAGGTCGATTTGAAGTACTTGATACGCAGGGAGAAGCTATATGGACATCGGAAACTATTGATATTGCCCCCTACGATGCCGTGAACCTATCGCTTGAAGCAACTGAAACAGGAAGTGGTGCGGCCAATGATAAAAAATACGTAAAAGCCTATTACATTCTCGACCATTCAGAACCTGTTCCTTTCGAACCCGAATTTGAAGCATCGGGCGACTGGGGCTCAAGCTCGCTCGAACAAAAAAGCATTTCGGGCAGTTCGCTGCAAATTCTCATCAGAATGAATTCATCATATGCCAACGATAAAGTGTACATCGACAACATTGTGGTTGATGCCATTGACAATTCGCACTTGCAACCTTCGCACATTCAAATTATGCAGGCTCCTGTGTATGCATTTGAAAACGATACCATAACAATTATTGCTTCGGTTTTCAATAAAAACAACCAACAGCTCAACACTCCCAACATGGGGCTCCATTTTGAAGGCAACTTTATCGAGGTCGAACATCACTATCAAAACGGTTTTTACTTATGGAAGCTGGCCATAAACGAGTCGGGGAAACAACATTTCAGCGTTTATTCTACCCACATACAACTAACCCGTGCCGACAGTACGCTTATGGTTTTTTCTGCTTCAGAGATTATTGCTCAGCACGACTTTGAAGACCAATCGGGAAACGAATGGAACACAAACGATCAATGGGAAATATCAAGTTCGGCACCAATCTCGGGTGAATACTCAATTCAACACATCGTTCAAACCGAAGGTGGATTATCAGAGCTTCATTTTCCCGAAACGCCATTATCGCTCAGCGAAAAAGATTATCTCATTTCGTTTGATCTGAAAAACGGAAATTGGGATCCGTCTTCTGCCAATGCGTTCTATATAATGCTTTATAATGAAGAGAATAACACCATTGGCAATGGTTATGCCGTTGGAGTAAATGCAACGGGCAGCACCGATTTGGTTTCGCTGTGGAAAGTAAAAAACGGAGAACCCGATGAAATACTTACCCAAACCGCTTTCGACTGGGATGCCTCGCAAACTGTACGTGTAAGCATTTTACGTTGGGCGGGCGGACTGTGGCAAATTAATGCCACCGACATGCACAGCGGAGAATCGAAAACTGCCGAGTTTACCGACCGTGAATTCTTGCAAATTGAAAAGATTGCCCTGTTTTTCAGATATTCAGTAACCCGCTCGGGACAACTTTGGTTCGATAATTATTTGGTGGCAGGGAGCAACACCCCTCCTTTTATCGAAATGGCAAAACCTATTGCCGCAAACCGCTTTCAGGTAAATTTCAACAAACCAGTAAATACCGCAGGAATAAGCCCTTCGAACTTTTCATTGTTCGACAGCGAAAACAACGAATTCGAAATATTATCGGTCGATATACTTAACCCGAAAGAGCTTATTATTGAAGCCCCTCACAGCAAGGATACGCTGTTAAGAGTTGTAGCAGAAAACATTGCCGAATTAGACGACGGACAAAGCGAAACTTCAAGTTTTACTTTTGAAAATGTACTGACTGCTGAAATACATGATGTCATTTTCACCGAAATAATGGCCGATATAAATCCGGTTCCCGCTCAACTGCCGGCTCAACGATATGTGGAAATTCACAATCGTTCCGACAAAAATATTCAACTGCGAAATTGGGTTTATTATGTGAGGGATCGCGGATGGACTATCCCTTCGAAAATTATTCGCCCAGGCGAGTATTTAGTAATGTGCGGAAATAATTTTGCCGATGAATTTGAAGATAAAAGCAAACTACTGGTTTTTCCGCGCTTCCCCGACATACTGGTTGGCGGGGTAAATCAACGAATTAGCAGCCCTCACAACCTGATAATCGACGAAGTGCATCACGACCTGAGCTGGTATGCCAACAGCGATAAACAACGGGGTGGCTATAGCCTCGAACGCATTGACCTCGACAGGCTTTGCAACCATTACGGAAACTGGATTGCTACAAACGACCCCAGAGGAGGAACTCCCGGAGAAATAAACTCAGTAAACGGCCATAATCCCGACAATGAAATACCGGTTATCATAGGAGTAAGTGCTCTTTCACTCAAAAAAATTGAAGTTTTCTTCAACAAGCCAATGGATACTCTTTCAAGCGTGAGCCTGTCGAATTATTCGATAGAAGGAATTTCAATTCATTCGGCCAATTATCAAAAAGAAACTTTTTCGGTACTGCTAAACCTGAAAACACCCATAAAATCGCGCACTGATTACAGGCTAACTGTAAGAAGACTAAGCGACGAATGCAGCAACGTGTTAAACATTGCAAGTGTACCGTTTGCTTTTCAGGAAATTTATGCAAACGATATTGTAATAAACGAGGTACTTTTCAATTCGTATACCGGTGGGGCAAATTTTGTAGAACTGTATAATCGCTCGGGGTTTACCATTGATTTGTCGCAACTAAAATTTGCTTCGCGGAGTAACAAGCACGAGTTACGCGCCATTTACGACATTAGTCCGGTTCCTGCTCCCTTCGAAAACGGACAATACCTTGCTTTTTCGCCAAATATTGAGGCCGTGGCAGAATTCTACCACATTCCTTACCCCGAAAATATGTTTGAAGTTGAACGCCTGCCTGCTTACTACAACACCTCGGGAAATGTAGTACTGCTAAATCAGTCAAACCAAGTAATTGACGAATTTGCCTATCATCACGAAATGCACAGCGAGTGGTTTTCCGACGTGAAAGGAGTATCGCTTGAGCGATTAAGCACCAACAAACCCACTAACGAACATGCAAATTGGAAATCGGCCACTTCGTGGGTTGGATATGCAACACCTGGCTATGAAAACTCACAAACCGAAACCGACAAGGACGCTGAGGTGTACATTGATTTTGTTTCGGATGTAGTATCACCCAATGGCGACGGATATCATGACGAGCTGATAATTACTTTCAATTTGAATTCGTACGATTACTTGATAAACCTTTATGTGTATAATGCACACGGCATAGAAATGAAGCGGCTTACCAATAACGAATTAATTGGACACATGAATCAGCTTGAATATGACTGCACCGATAATTCGGGTAAGCTTTTATCCATGGGCACTTATATCCTTTTTGCAGAATTATTACAACTTAACGGAAAGAAACAAGTTATTCGGAAACTATTTCATGTAAGCGATGTAAGATAGGATTTAGAAAAACAAAGTAAAAGCCAATACAGCTACAATGATAATTGCCAGAATCACAAAAAATGCAATGACACCGGATTTGTAACGTTTATTACTCTTAACCAGCTTATTGACAGACTGTATTTTATTGATTTTGTTTACCATTTTCTTCAAAGCCATTTGATCTTTCACAATATAATCGTAAGCTCCGTATTTCATGGTGTTAATTGCTACGTCAATATTATCCTGCCCCGAAAGAAAAATGAATTCCACATCGCTATCCATCTCTTTGGCTTTTTTCAATACCTCAATACCATTCATTCCATCAAGCAGAAAATCCTGAATAATAATGTCGGGATTGCGATAAAGATTATTTATAGCATCTTCGCCGTTATAAAAAGGCATCAGGTTGGTGAATTTGTTCGACTTAAGATAACTCATAATCAACTTATTGTACACCCTGTTGTCTTCAACAACAAAAATCAACGAATCATTTTCTTTTTGCATAGTGGCTCATTATCTTTAAGAGTCAATGTTGCTCTTAGTTAAAATTGCAATAAAAATAGTCATTTTTATATGAACACCTAAATTAGTAATTTTTTCAATAATTGAAATAGTTTTGTCCTAACTATCTGAATATTTTTTTCATAAACACCTGTTTTTCAATTTTTACTTTCTCCCAATGAATATCAAATATTGAAATATGACGATTTTTTTATTCCTTTGAAGAAAAATAAATACAACACATGGCATTTACTATTTTAAATATTGTAGGCTTATTCCGAACCATTTTAATTATAGCCCTTATCTTCTTATTCATAAAATGGATAAGTAAATTGCTGGCACCCGCCCCAAAAAACAACACTAAAAAAAACCACAACGGTAAAAGTGACAAACATGGCACTACAACCATAAAATATAATAGTAAGGGACAAAAGCTTATCGATAAGGATAAAGG
>SKHV01000335.1 GCA_007116765.1 Prolixibacteraceae bacterium
GAATACGGTAAATTGTACGATAAAAAGTCGTTGTGGGAGGCGCGCCAAAACGTGGTTGCTGTAACACAAAACAACGACACTCTTTTGACCGATATTTTGTTTTGGGACGAAGAGAATAACAAGATATATTCCGATCAATATGTAAAGTTTATTCAGAAAGAACGAGTAATTACAGGAATTGGTTTCGAATCGGATCTCCAAATGGAGAACTGGTTCATAAAGAATGTGAGAGGGAATATCGAAATCGAAGTTGACGAATAGCAATGAGCGACACGGTAATTATAATAAGCACCATCATCTTTTCCGCCTTTTTTTCGGGTATGGAAATTGCCTTTATTTCCGCTAACCGCCTTAGTTTGGAAATGGATAAAAATCAAGGCAACTTAACTGGTGGAATACTCAATATTTTTTCGTCGAACCCGGAGCAATATATTGCCACAATGCTGGTGGGCAATAACATTTCATTAGTGGTTTACGGTTTGTCAATAGCACGCGTTCTAAAACCATATATCGAAATTTTTACGACTAACGATGGGATGGTACTACTGATTCAAACTATTTTTTCTACACTGTTAATTCTATTTACAGCCGAGTTTTTGCCTAAAACATTATTTCGCTTGAATGCAAACGGATTTTTGCGTTTTTTGGCTTTACCCGTGCTCTTTTTTTACATTATATTGTATCCTATATCACGATTTTCAATGTGGCTTTCAAAAGGTATCATCCGCATATTTATGAAAAGGGAATTGGCGAATGTTAATCAAGATCGAATTTTTTCAAAAATCGATCTTGATCACTACGTTAATCAACCCGATAGCATGAATAAAACCGACGAAGAAGAAGAAACTGAAATTCGTCTTTTTAAAAATGCGCTCGATTTCTCCAATGTTAAAATTCGCGATTGTATGGTTCCGCGTACTGAAATCCAAGCGGTGGAAGAAAATACATCAATAGAAGAATTGAAGCTAATATTTACTAAATCGGGTTTTTCTAAAATAATTGTATACCGCGAAACAATCGACAATATCATTGGCTATGTACATTCATCTCAGGTGTTTAAGAACCCACACAATATTAAATCGGTAGTCAATCCAATTTCTATAATACCCGAAACCCTCTCGGCCAGCAAGCTGCTTAGTAGCTTTACTCAAAAGAGAAAGTCAATTGCAGTTGTGGTCGATGAATTTGGAGGTACTTCGGGCTTAATTACAACTGAAGATATACTTGAAGAAATATTTGGTGAAATTGAAGACGAACACGATACCGATGAGCTAATTATCAAAAACATTAAACCAAACGAGTGGATTCTTTCAGCCAGGTACGAAATCAGTTTTCTTAACGAAAGACAAAACTTTGGCTTGCCCGAAGACGACGATTATGATACCGTTGCCGGATTAATTCTAAATAACCACGAAAATATACCTAAAATCAATACAATTATAAAAGTTAGAAATTTTGAATTCAGAATATTGAAGGCTACAAATATTAGAATAGAACTTGTATTAATGAAAATTCATCAATCTATCTGAAAACTCCTTAAAGTATGATTAGGATTAAAAACCAAAATTGTTATCTTCGTAGCTCAAAATTTTAAAGCATTTTTAAGTCAAATAAGTTAAACAAATGGCAACTTTACAAAAACTCAGAAACCAGGCAGGTTTATTAGTGGCAATCGTAATTTTCATCGCATTAGCTGCTTTCATATTAGGCGATTTACTCCAATCGGGCGGTTCTTTTATTCAAGGACGACAGCTTGAAGTAGGTTCTATAAACGGTGAAAAAATTGAATATCCTGAATTTCAGGAGCGCCTCAATCAATTGTCTGAAATTTATAAGCAAAACAATCAAACCAATAATATTGATGAAGCTGCTTATCAGCAAATTATGAATCAAACCTGGGAGAACGCGGTTCGTGAATTGTTAATGGAAGATGTTTACAACAATTTAGGAATTGTAGTTACTCCCGAAGAAATGTTCGAACTGGTGCAAGGGAATAACATTCATCCAATAGTAAATCAGGTTTTTGGCGATCCTCAAACCGGACAGGTTGATAAAGCACAAATTATTCAGTTTTTGAAATTCATAAATGAAAACCCTAGTGCACCACAATATGCCAGTTGGTTAAACATTGAGCGTGAAATTCTGAAAGCTCAGAAATCTCAAAAATACAATGACCTTGTTGGAAAAGCTTTTTATGCGAATACATTGCAGGCTGAAAAAAGCATGAAAGAGAAAAACCGTGTGGCGAATCTGAAATTTGTTCAGCAAAAATTCAACACTGTCAATGATAGTTTGGTAACTTTTACTGATAGCGATCTTCGTAATTATTACAACGAAAATATCGACTTGTACAAGCAAAATGCTCAAAAAACGATATCGTTTGTAACCTTCAATATTGAGCCGTCCGAAAGCGATGAGAATGATGTGGTGCGCTGGATTAACAACATTAAAAGAGAATTCGAGAATGCCGAAGATAACGTGCAGTTTGTAAATGTGAATTCTGATACACGCTTTGAAGATTTATACGAAAAACGCAGCGATTTGACAGCCGAACTTGGCGATTGGGCTTTTGAAGCTTCTGTTGGCGACGTATATGGCCCCTACAAGGAAAGTAGCGTGTATAAACTGGCTAAGTTGAATGAAATAAAGATGATGCCCGACTCGGTAAGAGCCAGTCATATTCTTCTTAGGGCTGACGAAAACGTAAATCCTCAATTTGTTTTCGAAGTAATTGACAGTTTGAAAAATGTAATTGAAGACGGACAAGCAACTTTTGAAGAAATTGCACGCGAATATTCTGAAGACGGATCGGCACCAGATGGTGGTGATTTGGGTTGGTTTGGACGCGGACGTATGGTGCAAGCATTTGAGCAAGCCGCTTTCAGAGCCGATGTAAACGAATTGGTAATGGTGCAAACTCAATTTGGATTTCACATTATAAAAGTAACTCAGCAAAGTGCAAAAACGAAACATGTACAACTTGCAATTCTTGATCGCGAGGTAATTCCCAGCACAGCTACTTATCAGAGAATATACGCCGAAGCAAGCCGCTTTGCTGCCGATGCAAGCGACCTCGATGGTTTCAATGCGCTGGCAGTTGAGCAAAATAAAACTCCCCGTCAGGCTACAATTCATGAAAATGATCGCCAAATAACCGGAATTGGTGCAGCACGCAGCATTGTGCGTTCGGCTTATGTGAATACTAAAAAAGGTGAATTGGTAACCGGTAACGACCGTTCACCAGTTTTCGAAATCGATAATCGTTTTGTGATTGCTGCTTTGGTAAGCGAACAGAAAGAAGGACATCGCTCGTTCGAAGATGCTAAAACGTCGGTTGAAATAGCAGTAATCCGCGAAAAGAAAAGAGAAATGCTTGTCGAAAAATTCAACAATGCGAAAGCTTCAACTATTGAGGAAACCGCTCAAAACCTAGGTTTAGAAGTTGAGTCGGCCAATGGCTTTAACTTCAACTTTGGTTCGGTTAACGCAATTGGTTATGAGCCCGCAGTCAATGGCGCAGCTTCTGTTCTCGAAGTAAATGAATTATCAGACCCTATTGCTGGCAGAAATGGTGTTTACTTCATTCAGCTTACCAGCATCGAAGGAGAAATGCCCGAGGATGTATATGCTGAAAAGCAAGAACTTTTCTTAAACTTAAGCAACAGGGCAGGTTTTTCAGCTTATCAAACTTTAAAAGATAAGGCAGAAATCACAGACAGCCGTTCAAAATTTTATTAATGTACGGATGTTCATAAATAATATTTAGCCGTTCGATTTTCGAACGGCTTTTTTTTGTGCCTTCACGCAACCTTTTTCGATTTCAAGCAGTCTCTTAAATATAGAAACAAAAAACTGATGATTATGAAAAGAAATGTGTTGCGAATATTATTAATTCTTGGTGTTGTATTTCTGTTTTCGCAGTGTGTTGACGACAACGATTACTCTTTGGGGAAGTTCTGGATATCTCTGGGTATAGTTGAGACTGAAGATACGCATGGCTATGCTTATTCAATTGTACTTGATTCAGGCGATACCTTGTTGCCAGTATCCACAACATTTGGTGGCATTAATCCAGACGAGTGGAATAGGGTGCTTGTAAATTACACATTGCTAGGCGAAGCAGAAAAAAAACCGAATTTATATTACGCAAAAATTAATACTCTGAGAAATGTACTTTTTAAAGAAATTATCGAACTCACAGCTGAAAATTCCGACAGCATTGGAAACGATCCGATAAAAATCAATGAAATTTGGCAAAAGGGTAGTATGTTGAATGTCGATTTTGAATATTTAGGCAATTACAAAACACATTACATCAATCTTGTAATCGACGAAAACTTTTCTTATACTGAAAATGAGCCTGTGGAATTGCTTTTAAGGCACAATGCGAACAACGATGATGAACGCTATGTGCTCAATGGCCTGGTTACGTTTAAACTCGATAGTCTGTTTACATTCAATAGCGATTCGGTTTCGTATGTTGTGAAATCAACTCGTTACGATAACAAAATTCAAACGTTTCATGGTACATTGAAAAATATTGAATAGTTAATTTACTGCTCAAAATCGTCGGTGCGGAATGGCGATGCCGGCAAGCCTACACTGTTATACAAATTAGCATGTTGCGGATTGTCGGCCCAGGCATAACGCACAGCAACAGGGCTAGGAACTTCGTTACTCCACACTACTATCGCATTATTTTCGATAACTGCATTCGCATTGTAAAACTTTTTGTCGGCTCCGGCAATAATGAATTCTTTTAGTGCTTCGCCTTTTTTGGTAGTTAAGCCTTCTGCCGTATGATCGAAATGGAGTATGATTTTGTTCTCGCTTATTTCCATCTTACGATAGATTGGGCCTGAATGTACCACGTTTTTGTTGCCGTATGCTATATTTTGGGCTGCTCGCGATAGCCTCAAACCCACATCTTTTTTATTGAGTGGATGAATGTCATTCCATTCGCCAATATCAATGGTTACAGCCATTGCGGTGTTAAACATATTTAAGGTTTTTAATTGAGCTTCTCGTAACATTGCCCAGTCGCTTTTTTGATTAGGACTACTTGTAGGCTCCATAAAGTTTGCAAGTTGAACAAAAATAAATGGAAAGTCACATTTATTCCATTGCCTGCGCCAATTGTGAATTACAGCAGGGAAAAGTTCACGATATTCTTCGGGTCTCTCGGCATTTGATTCTCCCTGATACCAGATTACTCCCGAAATGTTATAGTTAAGCAAGGGATTGATCATTGCATTGTATAGCCCCATGGGTTTCCACCTCACAAATGTTTGTCCCTGTAAGGGCTCCATTACTGCCCCTATGTTGTATTTCCAGCTTCCGCTTAAATTAATTGTTTGGTCTTCAACAACAAGCATGTAGTCCTTGTCGGGTACAAAACCGCCGTTGCCAATATTACTGATTATTTTAACTGTGATTTGATTTTTACCGGCTTTCAGTAAATTTTTGGGTATTTGATAACGCCTTGGCGGATATTGATAACCGGTTGAACCTACAAACTTACCATTAATAAATACCGAATCGGCATCAACCAATGCCCCTAGAATAACCATCGCCGGTTTGTTTATCAGGCTTGGTTCAATCTCAAATTCTTTTCTGAACCATACTGCACCGTTTATGCCTTCGAGTGGAGTATTTTTCCATAACGTTGGATTGCTTATTGTTTGCCACTGCGAGTCGTCGAGCATAACTGAATGCCAGGGAGTATTTTTGTGACCCATATCGGCTTGTTGGAGCCTGTTGTGCCAGTCGGCAATACGTTTATTGTCGGCTTCTTCAATCTCCTTAATGTGGTTTTCATCTCTGAATTTCAATGCTTCGCTATAATGTTCGGGAAACTGCTTTAAGCTTTCCTCGCTTAGCCATGCCTCCGCAGGAGAACCTCCTAGTGCCGAAATAATCAGCCCTATAGGTACTTTGTGTGTTTCATACAAATCGTTTGCAAAAAAGTAGGCCGCTGCGGGAAAATTGTATATGGTTTGTGCTGTCACTTCAGTCCATTTTCCCGTAGGAAAGTCGATTTGTGCGGTATTGAAATCATAGTATTTCGGTACGTCGAACATGCGGATATTCGAATTGCCTGCAGTTTCAATTTCATCGGGGTAAACCCAGCTCACACGCCTCATTGGCAGTTCCATATTCGATTGGCCTGAACAGAGCCATACATCGCCCGATAGTATGTCGTTTAAGGTAATCGTTTCCGAGGCTGATATTTGCATTTGATAAGGCCCGCCGGCATCGGGAGTAGCAATATAAGCTTTCCAAATGCCGTTGTGGTTCGTGCTTGTAGTGTATGTTTTATTGTTGAAATTTATGACGACTTCTTCGCCGGCTTGCGCCCATCCCCATACTTCGAGTTCGCTGTTACGTTGAATAACCATTCCATCGCTGATTAAGCGCGGAAGCCTGAGTTGAGCAAAAGTGCCAAAGGAAACGAATAGTGATATTATAAAAAAAAATACCGGGAGTAACTTACTTGATTTCATAGTTTCATTTCGTTTTTAATGCAATTTGTAATCAGTTGATGTAATTTTTGTTTGAATAAAAATTACACAGTTTCATAACTCAACGTATAGTCGTTAAAGGAGTATGAAGTGACAAAGTTATAGCTTGTTCAAATATTCTTTAAACTCATTGAATTCGTTGCTCAATGCAATGCTTTTCTTTTTCCCTTTCATAAATTCGGCCAGTTTTTCGGGAATCGGCACATTGCCTTTACCCACAACCTCTTCAACCGTTTCGGTAAATTTAGCCGGATGTGCTGTTTCAAGGAAAATTCCTGTTTCGTTTTCCTTCAGCCCTTCTTGCAGTGATTGATATCCGCAAGCTCCGTGAGGATCGAGCAGATAGTTATGCTTCTGGTATACATGTTTGATTGTGTCGCGAATTTGTTGGTCGGTGTAAGTGTAACCTTCAATATGTGCTGTAATTCTGCTGTGCGAGTGTTCATACAAGTCGAGAATACGGACAAAATTGCTTGGGTCGCCTACATCCATTGCGTTGGCAATAGTTTGAACACTTGCTTTGGGTGCGTATTTGCCGGTTTTAAGGTAGTTGTAAACAATATCGTTGCGGTTATTGGCGGCAATAAAACGGCTAATGGGCAGACCCATACGTTTTGCAAATAATCCGGCTGTTAGGTTTCCAAAATTACCGCTAGGCACCGATATTACAAGGTTTTTATCTTTTTGTGGATTACGGGCAAAGGCGTTAAAGTAGTAGAATGCCTGGGGTAAAAACCTTGCTACGTTGATCGAGTTTGCCGATGTAAGAGTTAGGCGGCCGTTTAATTGTTCGTCGAGAAATGCCGATTTAACCAAACGTTGGCAATCGTCGAAAGTACCGTCAATTTCGAGCGAGGTAATGTTTTGCCCCAGCGTGGTAAACTGGCTTTCCTGTATGGCACTTACTTTCCCTTTCGGGTACAGTACATGCACTTGAATGCCTTCAACATCCAGAAAGCCATTGGCTACAGCACTTCCGGTATCGCCACTTGTGGCAACTAGTACGTGTACTATTTCATCGTTTTGTTTCAGGAAATAGGCCAGTAATCTTGCCATAAAACGTGCACCCACATCTTTAAATGCAAGGGTGGGGCCGTGAAAAAGTTCAAGCGAGTATATGTTGTCATTTACCGCAATCACAGGGCAGTCGAAATTAATTGCATCGTAAACCAGTGCTTTCAGTTCGTCGTATTCTACATCGTCGCCAAAAAACTTTTTTGCCACTTCGAAAGCGATTTCCTGAAACGATAAGTTTCCTATTTCTTCAAAAAACGACTTGTCGAATTTGTCGATAAACTCAGGCATGTACAGGCCATTGTCTTCGGCAAGTCCCTTTATAACTGCATGTTCAAGAGTAACTCTTGTATCGGTATTATTCGTGCTGTAATATCTCATTTGAAATGCTTTTTAACTTTCTTCGGTTTATTGCAAAGTTAGTTTTATGATTTTTTCCCCAATAAAGTTTTAATGAATTCATCACCCTTTAAGATGCCATATATGCCTTGTTTAGCACTTATTTCATCGTATTTTTCAACCTCATCGGGAGTTTCTCCCGGGCGGTATATAATAAATGGAATCGGGTCGTGAGTATGTGTTCTTAAATTGCATGGGGTGGGGTGGTCGGGCAGTAGTGCAATTGCCAGTGGGCTTTCAAACCGGTTTGCAGCTTCCAAAATAGGTTTCACAATTCTTTGGTCCAGGTATTCAATGGTTTTGATTTTAAGTTCCACATCTCCTTCGTGACCTGCTTCGTCGCTTGCCTCAATATGCAAGTAAACAAAATCGGCTCCGTTTTTTAGGGCATCTATTGCAGCTAGTGCTTTCCCCTCGTAATTGGTGTCGTAAAGTCCGGTTGCCCCTTCCACTTTTATTACTTCCATGCCGGCATATACCCCAATTCCCTGTATAAGGTCAACCGCCGATATAACCGCCGATTTTTCTACGCCATACATTTGCTTTAAGGTCTCCATTTGTGGTTTATTTCCCGGCGACCAGGGCCAAATTGAGTTTGCCGGATCTTTACCGGCTGCTTTACGAGCTACATTTATGGGATGGTTGGTTAATAGCACCTGCGATTTCATTACAAGTTCGTTGAGCAAGCTTGCGGTATGATTTGCCTCAGCTGTTTTTTCTTTCACCAAAAGTGGCCTGAATGGCTTTTCGGGATGGTCGTGTGGCGGTGTACAATCTACCTGTGCATTGCCATTTTTTATCACCAACAAATGACGATACGAAACGCCAGGGTAAAAATGTATTGTGTCGGTACCGAGTTTTTCATTCAGAAAGTCGATTAAAACGCTTGCTTCCTCGGTGGAAACATGCTGGGCAGAGTGGTTTTTAAGGTTTTCCCCATCGATACAAACCAAATTGCATCGTAGAGCAAGGTCGGTAGCTTCGAGATTTACTCCCATGCTTGCGGCTTCTAGTACACCACGTCCCTGATATACTTTTTTAACATCGTAGCCCATTACCCCCATATTTGCTATTTCGCTGCCGGGAGGCATATCGGAAGGTACTGTGGTGAGTAATCCGTTTCGACCTTTTTTGGCAAGCTGATCAATGTAGGGGGTTTCTGCAACCATAAGCGGAGTTTTTCCTCCAAGCTTATCAATGGGCAAATCGGCCATGCCGTCGCCAAGTATTATTATGTGCTTCATTATATTCTGTTTTGTTATTTGCAAGTATTTCAAAATTTCAACTAAGCTTAA
>SKHV01000372.1 GCA_007116765.1 Prolixibacteraceae bacterium
CTACCCCCGCACAGGCAATGTTATTGGCTTTTGCAAACCCGAACAGGTGGTTGAAGTGGCCGAAAAAGTTGTGATTGTACAGCGCGATAACGGAAACCGCAAGGACCGCAGGCAGGCCCGCCTGAAATACACAATCGACCGGCTTGGACTCGATAAGTTCAAGAACCTGCTCTTTACTGAATTGGCTTACAAACTCGATGATGCACGCCCCTATGTTTTTTTACGAAACGGAGACCGCTACGGTTGGAAAAAAGGAGCTGACGGAAAATGGAGCTACACGCTTTTTGTTGAAGGTGGAAGGGTGAAAAACACCGA
Organism: Prolixibacteraceae bacterium; assembly: GCA_007116765.1. Lineage (GTDB taxonomy): Bacteria > Bacteroidota > Bacteroidia > Bacteroidales > Prolixibacteraceae > Roseimarinus. The sequence goes on from SKHV01000372.1 coordinate 316, forward strand.
AAACTTTGAACTCAAAAATGCCCTTCGCGAAGTAGCTTCTTTCCACGATGGGGAGTTAATACTTACAGGGAATCAAAACCTCATACTGGCAAACGCTTCCGATACCGTGAAAAGGAAAATCAATACCACCTTGAACCGGTTCGGTGTCAAGAATGAAAATATCTCAGGCTTGCGAAAAAACTCCATTGCCTGTGTGGCTTTAAATACCTGCCCCCTTGCTTTTGCCGAGGCCGAACGCTACCTGCCTTCGTTAATCACTAAAATTGAAAACATTTTGGAACAACACAAATTGTTTAAAAACGAAATTGTGATTCGGATGACCGGTTGTCCGAATGGGTGTGGGCGCCCATCACTGGCCGAAATTGGCTTAATTGGCAAATCGCCTGACCACTACAATTTATACCTCGGGGGAAGCTTTACAGGGAATCGTTTAAATACCCTTCATAAAGAAACCATTGATGAAGAACAAATACTGGCTGAATTGGAACCAATCATTCAAAATTATGCGCATAACCGTATAAAAGGTGAGCGTTTTGGCGATTTTGTTATTCGCAAAAACTATGTGAAAGCAACGTTGAAAGGAAGCGATTTTAAACACTAAGCGAATTACGAAAAACGAGTTGCGGATTTAAGAAAAAAGGACACGATTATGGGAAAGAGGATATCAATTATAGGTTTAGGTTGGCTGGGGCTGCCACTGGCAAAGGCCTTGAAGGCCGAAAGCCATCAAGTAAAAGGTACGGTAACCAAGCCCGAAAAAGCCCTAGAGCTTCAGTCACAAAACATGGATGCATCGGTATTGACAGTTAGTGAACAGGGTATAGAGATAAGCAATGAAAGTATTTTTGAATGTGATATACTAATTATCAATTTTCCACCTGAACGAACTCAAAATATTGAAGAAATATACCCTGCGCAGGTTCAACACATCATCCCTTACATTGAAAAACATGTTGTTTCAAAGGTGATTTTTATTTCTTCCACATCGGTTTATCCCGAAATAAATACGATTGTTACAGAAAACAAAAACTACTATCCGCGAAAAACATCAGGTTTGGCTTGTTTGAAAGCAGAAAAAGTGCTTCAGGGGAATAAGAACTTTGAAACCACGGTAATCCGTTTTGGCGGGCTTATTGGAGCCGACCGCAACCCGCACCGTTTTATGAAACGAGGAGAAAGGAACGGGCACGGTCATGTTCCGGTGAACCTTATCCATATTGACGACTGTATTGGCATAATCAAACATATTATTTCACGCGACATTTGGGATGAAACCATAAACGGCTGCTGCCCTATTCACCCCACGCGCGAAGGGTTTTACAAACATGCTGCATCTATAGCCGGTATAGAATTTCCGCTTTTTGACAACAGCGCTTTGCTGAAATTCAAAATTGTAAGTTCCAACAAAATAATCAGGCAGTTTGGGTACGATTTCAAGTATAAAAGCCCAAACCAATATTTACAAAGTTTAGCAAAATGAAACACCTCGTATCCATAACCGGTGCAGGTCCGGGCAACCCCGACCTGCTGACCGTAAAGGCATACAAACGATTGTCAACAGCCGATGTTGTACTTTACGATGCACTCCCGGGCGATGAAATACTTGACATTGCCCTGCCCCGTGCAAAATTGATTTATGTTGGCAAAATTGCCTGCGACGGCCAAAACCAAACCGACAGGCAGAATGCCATTAACCGCTTAATGCACCAATTTGCCGGCATGGGGAAAAAAATTGTGCGCCTAAAGGGTGGCGACCCCATGATTTTTGGCCGTGGAGCCGAAGAGATACAGTTTTGCCTTGACAATGGGCTAAACTACGAAGTAATTCCGGGCATTTCGGCTGCTATGGCAGCATCGGCCGAGTTCGATATCCCACTTACCGAAAGGCACAAAAGCCCCATGGTATTGCTGTATACGGCTACACGCACCAACACAGGTTTCAACAACCTGAAATGTGCAGTTGAGGTATTGAAAAGCGGTGCTGCTTTGTCGGTGTACATGGGGCTTAATAAACTGCCTGAGTTTATCGAAGCTTTGTCAGAAGAAGGGATTCCGGCCTCAACAGCAGTAAACATTTTGTCGAAAGTATCGCACAAGGAAAAAGAAATGCTAAGTGGAAACCTGGCTAACATTGGACAATTGCTAAAACAACACAAACCGGCAACACCTGCGGTAATTATAATTGGGAAGTATGCACAAGTACTGAAATCACGTGAATCATCATTAAATGTCCCCGAACATGCAAGCAAACATGAAGCTTATTCTTCCGAAATTTCTATTCCTGCCTCTCTCAAATCGTCCCAAAAACCTGGATACGATTTTGTAACCACCATGGGGTTGTTAACCTGAATTGAGCCATTGGTTATTGCTATGGGAGCAAAGGCCAGTGCCATGCGGTGGTCGTGGTAAGTGTCGATATCAACAAGGCTTTCAAACAGCACTTCGTCAAGATTTCCGTTCCATGCCAGCTCGCCGTGAGCAGGTTCGGTGAGTTCGGCTCCCAGTTTCCCCAGCTCGGTAATGAGCGCATGAATGCGGTCGGTTTCTTTTATTTTGAGGGTTTCGAGGCCGCTAAAGTGAAACGGTATGCCCTTGCAAACACACATTACGGCAAAGGTTTGTGCAATGTCGGGGTTCTCAACAAAGTTTTGCACGAAATTTTCGGGCAGCGTAACAATCTTTTTGCTTAGCCTTAGCGAGTCGCCTTCTTGAGTTGAAACAATCCCAAAACGCTCGAACCATTTTGCCTGGGCACAGTCACCCTGCAAGCTTTCGAGTTGTAGGCCTTTAAGCAACAGATCGGCTTCATCGGCCAGTACGGCCATTTGGTACCAGTACGAAGCCCCGCTCCAGTCGGCCTCCACAGCATAAGGAAGGGGCATGTAAGCTTGTTCAGCAATTGTTATCGTATTTTCGACCCACTTATACTCAATGCCAAACTGTGCCATTAGCTTCAATGTCAGGTCGATGTACGATGCCGAGGTGATTTTATTGATGAGCGTAAGTTCCAGCCCGCCTTCAATGGTAGGGGCTATCATCAGCAAAGCCGAAATATACTGGCTACTAATACTGCCGTCGAGTTCCAATTTGCCGCCTTTGAGGTTCGAGCCCCAAATGCGCAGGGGCGGGTAACCTTCGTTATTGATATACTCGATTTTGGCACCAAGCTTGTTCAACGCATCCACCAATATTTTAATGGGGCGTTGCTGCATACGTTTACTACCGGTAATTTCCCATTTGCCTACTACTTTAGATAAAAAAGCGGTAAGAAAGCGCATGGCGGTTCCGGCATGGCCTATGTCGAAACGGTCGGTGTTCGAGTTAAGCACCTGCTCCATTACGCGGGTATCGTCGCTATCGCTCAGGTTTTGCACCGGGAACGGGCTATATGCCAACGAATTGATAATTAACACCCGGTTGCTGATGCTTTTTGATGTGGGCAATGTGATTTTGCCTGTAAGTGATTTTGTTGTGGATTTTATGGTGTATTGCATGATGTTGTCAAGCTGTTATAATAAAGTTTTAACCATGTTTATAAAATCAATCATTTCGTCGAGCATGGTTGAAACTTCTTCTTTTTGAAATGATACAAAAGCATCATAATCACCTTTTGTTCTGTTTTGATAGGCATTACGAAGAATCTTACCATACTTTTTATCGATTCGTTTTGTTGCAATAAATTCTTTATTGAACCAGCCTATCAATTGTGAGTGTTTTGATGTTTCGAACTGATATTTTAATGCAAGTGCCGTAACAGAATAAAATATTCCGTAATAAATTCTATTGACAGCCACAATTAATTTATCTGATTCAATTAGGAATTTTGACAATTCGGTAGTGCTAATAGCCTGCTCTATTCGATAGTTAACAAGAGCTGTTCTGTCCTCTTCATTTATCATACGTGATAGCCTTGATTAATTGCATTGTGAAAAATAGGCTGTTTACCCCTAGGGAGGCTCATTTCTTTATTGCTTAAAATGTGAGTGTCTGTAATTATTCCGTATTTCAGGTCAATTTCGTAGCAAATGTCTGATATTATGCGTTGTAGTTTCCAGTCAGGTTTTTTCTTTGTGATAATAAGAATATCATAATCTGAATCAGTGTTTTCATTTTCATACAATTGAGAACCAAAAAGTATAACATCTTTTAAGTTGTCTTTCAATTGAATGCTCAAATTATTTTTCAGTTCGTTTAGTATTTGAATTTTGTGTTCTTTCATCGTCAATTTTTCCTCAAAGTTACAAAACTTTAGCTGGTTAAAGCATTGTAAATATCTGATGTAATTAAAAATTTATAGTTCAAATAGCCTCTTTAGTTTTTCATTAACCAGCTCTTGTGTTTCTTTGTTTAAAACACCTAACATTCTTTTAATAAAACTTCGTGGCACAGAAACTACCTTGTGAATTTTCATACTATTAAAACTTTTATTTTCAAAGGCATAGTATGGAACTCGCATGTTTTTAATTATCCTCTTGGATGTCATTTTTTTACATGCTCATTTCATAATTGAGTTTTAATCATCAATAGATTCACCATACTTTAAAGTGTAAATGTCTTCTTCCGGTTCTTTTAAAAAATAAAATAATGGATTTTTGGTCATCTCCTGTATCCGTAGTATTTCTTCTTCATCTTCCATATCGAACACATATAAGTAAACCTAAAAAAGAAATTCCAATATTTCTTCTTTAGTCATTTTGTGGTGTATGGCAATATCATTAATAATTTTTGATAGTGTACCAATTTTCAATGGATTGTGCAAGGATATTGTAATGCTGTGCTTACCATTTTTATCAGTACTCAAACGAACATGACTTCCTACCTGCCGATTTTTGGAATAAGCAAGTTTTGCAAGCAACTTAATGAATTGTTCTCCTGATAGGTTTCGAGGGACTTTTTTCATATCCGGTCAAATATCATGCTGCAAAAATTTCTTCCTTAATGAAATGCAAGCGTACAAGCTTTGGCGCATTTTCATCAAAGTGACACTGGATTGCCTCCCTGATATTGTCCTTAAGTTCTTCTATCGAGTCTGCTTCTGTAAAAATTGAGTAACCTAGTGCCTGAGCTTCGTAGCCACCTTCGTTTGATTCGTTTACTACAAATATAATCTCGTTCATATCGAATAATTTTTCACAAAGTTACAAAACTTTAGCTGGTCAAACCACTGTAAAAGTCGAGTGCTTCAATAATCAGTTCTTTCTCGCAATTCACGTTGATTTCAACTTTACCAATTTTGGGTATCAGCGTAAAATTGATGCGGCCGGCTTCGTTCTTTTTGTCTTTGGTCATTTTAAGGTAAAGGACCTCGTAGTCGCTTTTGGCGATACTGAATGACCCGTATGTATCAATTATCCATTGTGAAATTTGGTCGACCTGATGCATGGGCAAACCTGTTTTTTTGGCCGACAAATATAGTTCGACAATAATTCCGTAAGCCACTGCATAGCCATGCAAAATTGGCCGCCCCTGGTGCAATGCCATACTCTCGAAGGCGTGACCTACGGTGTGCCCCAGGTTCAATGCCTTGCGGATGTTTTGCTCGGTGGGGTCGTTTACCACAAAATGTTCTTTAACGGCCACCGAGCGGGCAATCATGCCGTTGAGGGTTTCGTAGTCTATGTTCTCGGTATCAAAAGCCAGGCACTCGTCCCAATGTGCTTTGCTGTGTATTAGCCCGTGTTTGAGCATTTCGGCATAGCCCGATAAAAAATTGGCTTTGTCGAGTGTTTTCAGAAAGCGCGAAGCAATAATCACAGTTTGAGGCTGGTTGAACACGCCAATCTCGTTTTTCAAACTGTTAAAGTTAATACCGGTTTTCCCGCCCACCGAAGCATCGACCTGCGACAAAAGTGTAGTGGGGATGTTCACAAAATGTAAGCCGCGCTTAAAGCACGATGCCGCAAAACCGCACAAATCGCTTAGCATGCCGCCGCCAAGGTTAATGAGCAACGATTTACGGTCGGCAACATTTTCTTCCAAAAAATTCCAGACTTTCACTACCGACTCCAGGCTTTTATTTTCCTCTCCGCTTTTAATCTCAAGAACAGGTATTTCATCGAAAAAACTATATTTTTTTAGTTCGGGGAGGCATAATTCACGGGTGTTCTCGTCAACAACCATATATACTTTCCCTTTCGGGTATTTTATGGTTATTTCACCCAATTCATTTTCAAGGTTGTTGCTAACCCTTACGTCGTTTTTAAAAACAGGAATACTCATTTTGATTATATTTAGAGGCTCAAAATTAAAAACAATTTGTTATTTTGCTAAAAATAATCATTTAACATGGCACGAAAAGAAAACATAAACTTCATTTTCCAAATAAACAATAAAGCTCGTTCCACAAATTTTTTCATCCTGTTTATTGTAAGCGGAATAGTATTTCTTGGACTAGCGTTTTTATTCTTAGCTATCAATATGAATTACGAACTAATTGCTACCATAATACTGGCAATTGGATATTTTGTACTTTTCAATAAAATTAAACCTTCGTATTTCGAAATGCTTGTTACCGAAGAACATTTACAAATCAATTTTTATCCGGTTTCGAGCACGGTAAGACATTATCAATCAATTGAAATGTCCTTATTCCAACTGAAGGGTTTCAATATTAAAAGCAGTATATTGGGCATGAAAAAAGAATTAATCCTTTCGGTTGAATCACGCTACGGGATTGCTGATTATCCTCCGGTTTCAATTACAATACTCAGTAAAACCGAAACGGCGCAGGTTTACCATGTGCTTAAAAAAATTGTAGAAACCAATACTGGACGAAAATCCTGATTAATCTATTGAAACTAATATGGCATCCCCTCTTGAATACAAAATTGGCTTATCGCTTTTTCCCCGTGTAGGCTCAGTAAATGCTAGGCGTTTGGTGGCTTATCTAGGTAGCCTGCAGGCTGTTTTCGAAGCCTCAAAAAAAGAGTTGAAAGATATACCCGGCATAGGAAAGGGTATGATGAAGAATATTATCGATAACCGGAATATTGTTCTAAAACAGGCCGAAAAAGAAGTAACATTTATAGAGCGGTATAAAATCAAAAGCTTCTTTTACCTCGACAAGGACTATCCGCGTCGTTTAGCGCAATGTGTCGATGCACCGGTTATCATGTTCATGAAAGGAACAAGCGATTTGAACAGCAAGCGAATAATCAGTGTGGTAGGCACACGCAATGCAACTGATAACGGTCGCGAATTAACCAACTGCCTAATTGATGGATTGGCAAAAAACGGGGTTGAAGCCCTGGTTGTAAGCGGTCTGGCTTACGGAATAGACATAACTGCGCACAAGGCAGCAATTAAATCGGGCTTGCCCACTGTTGGGGTTGTTGCGCATGGCCTCGATAAAATGTACCCCTCGCAGCATGCCGCTTTGGCTAAAGAAATGGTTTCTAAAGGTGGTGCCTTGCTATCCGACTTTCCATCAGAATCGAAAATTGACCCGGGTAACTTTCTGCGCCGGAACAGGATAATTGCTGGCTTGGCCGACTGCACCATCGTGGTTGAATCGGCCGAAAAAGGCGGTGCGTTAGTAACTGCCGACATTGCCAACTCATACAACCGCGATGTGTTTGCCTATCCCGGCAGGCCGGGCGATACATTCTCAGCAGGTTGCAACAGCTTAATCAAAATGAACAAAGCTGCCCTTATTGAAAATGCAGCCGACCTGATAGCCTTCATGGGATGGGAAGCGAATACAACACCGGTTCAACAGCCGTTATTACTTGACCTTACTAAAGATGAAGAACATATAGTGAAGGTTTTGGGCAATAGTGAGGTATCAACTTCCGACACTCTTTCGCGCGAGGTTAACCTTCCTGTTCAAAAAATCAATTCCTTGTTGCTGGGCCTCGAATTCAAGGGGGTGGTTAAATCCTTACCGGGAAGCAGGTTTAAATTACTCGTTAAAATTTTATAGAAGCTCAAATATTATTTCATGTTTTGATGTATATTTGATAAGCAAATAAATATAATTCTACGGCTATGAAACGATTATTCTACACCTTAATTACTATCGTAGTTACAGCATCGGCTTTAACTGCTCAAATCAGTCTGGGAAAAATTTCTCCTAATATCAAGTACGAGGGAAATTACAGTTTTTCAGCTTCAATCGATATGGAGATTGATTTTTATAACCGCAACGGCTCCCTGCAAAACACCTTGCCGTATAACAGTTATTATACTCCCGATTATCAACATATATGTATAAAACACCGCAATAGGAGTACCGTTTATCAAACAATTTTCGATATACCCAATAACAGTTGCCTTATAGTGCTAGGTGAAGGGAAAGATATGTCGGGTAGTGCGGCAAATATGAAAGACAATAGCGGGCGTGAGTTGCGTGAATTGCCTCTCGTAAAAACTGACCAAACAAAAAACATTGCAGGCTACAACTGTACCTTATATACTTTCGATGTTCCGGAATTCAAAGGTGAATTTTGGGCTAGCAACGAGATAAAATTACCCAACGATGTAGGGATTTTCAAGGCCAGCAAAATGGCGAAATACTATCAGAATGTACCTGTTCAGGGCTTCATTCTCGAAATTACTTCAACTACACCCAGGGGTAGGAAGACTGTTATGAAAACCCTTAAACTGCACAATAGTTCCGACTATTCGGTAAACATACCCGAAAACTTCGGAATGGCAATCAATAAAGTTGATTATTACGAATTGTGATGTTATTATAGCAGTTACAATCAAAACAGACAAAAAAATTGGTCATTGCCTGGTGAACCTATAAGTATTAAAGAATTTAATCTCAACATAGCAGAAGAATATACATTCAAAACGAAGCATTTCTAGAATGTATTACGTATTGAAAAAATAAAACAGAATATGTATCAGGAGTTTTCAAATACAATGAATAAATCAAAGTGACCGCTAACTGCCCCTTGCAGCTTA
>SKHV01000061.1 GCA_007116765.1 Prolixibacteraceae bacterium
GACATTGCTCAGGAAGTTAGCATTAGAAACAAGGCTGACAAGCAGTTAACTGTTTTGTCGTGCACCAAGCACAACGGTCTTGTCCCATCTCTTGAGTATTTTGGAAGGAAGATATATGCAGATGATGTTAGCACATACAAGATTGTGCCCATGAATCACTTTGCGTATGCAACAAATCATATTGAAGAAGGTAGTATTGGTTACCAAGAAAAATTTGAAGAAGCACTAATCAGCCCCATGTACACTGTTTTTAATACTGATGAATTTGTGAACAATTGCTTTTTCTTTCGTTTGTTAAAATCTCACCCTCTTGTCTATCAATATCAAAACCGAATGGAAGGATCAATTGATCGAAGAGGTGGATTGCGATGGAATGCCTTTTCAGTTATAAAAATCAAATTTCCTTCTTATGAAGAACAAACTGCCATTGCGCAAGTACTCCAAAAAGCCGATTTCGAAATTGATTTAATGAAGGCTAAGTTGGAGAAATTGAAGGAGCAGAAAAAGGGGTTGATGCAGGTGTTGTTGACAGGTAAGAAACGATTAAAATATTGAGTATGATTCCATGGGAAAATTATAACCGTAAAAAGAAAAAAGGAAAATTTTTAATTAAATTTCTTTCTGAAGAATTCCTATTTAAGTTTCTGAATTCTGGAGAAATTTGGTTTTCTAGGGCTGATAAATTTGGAGACAAAATGGAATGTGTGTTAATTGATGACTTGCAAAAAAAATCTTTTCCATTTGATAAGGTTTTAGAGAGAAAACAAAAACATTTAATTAGTTGCTGGCATAATGTGGGTAGAGAGTCAATTTCAATGTGGGACGCGAGTTATGAGTCTGTGGAAAAAAGAAGAGTATATGCGCTAAAATTTGAATATGATAAATTGATAAAGTATGTAAGTGGCAACAAATTTAATGTTGATATTTTGGAAAAGAATTATGGTAGTGTTGTTTATAAAAATCTAGTAAGAGATAAAGAATCAGAATCTCTATCTAATAATAAAATTCGCAGAGCTGCATTCCGTAAAGAATATTCATTCAGTTATGAACAAGAATTTCGATTTGTAGTAAAAACTAACGAAACCCTGAATTCTGATGGAATTGGATTAAACATAGGTGAGCCAAATACCCTTGATTTTGAAATAATGATTAATCCGTTATTAAAGAAAGATGAGTTTATTAGAATGAGAAACAATTTGAAAGAAGATAACTTAGCATGGTCTAAGTATCAAGATTCCAAATTGGTAAAGTATCTTAAACCTACTGAATGGTAAATCATGAAAGAAAATGGATTTAGAATATTATCAATTGACGGCGGTGGAATTCGAGGTGTATTTCCGGCAATGTTGCTTGCTAATTATGAGGCTGAACTCAAAGCCAAAGGCGTTGAAAAATGGCAGGTGTATCAAAACTTTGATTTAATCTGTGGTACTTCCACAGGAGGTGTCATGGCTATCGCTTTGGCATTGGGTATACCTGCAAAAGTTATTTATGAGATGTATCTGAATAATGCAGAATTTATTTTTGGTAATAAGAGAAAATTAGTTGGACAAATTTTTCGATCAGCTCACAAAAGAGATTATTTAGAGAATTTGGTTAAAACAACTTATGCAGACTACTTTTCTGGAGAAGATCCAAGGTTGGGAGATTGTAAAATTCCGGTTTTAATCCCTATTTATGACATGATGGAAGGTAGGCCATCGGTGTTAAAAAGCAAGTATCATCCAGCTTTTGTTCGTGACTATCATATCCCTGCATTTCAGGCTGCTTTGGCTACGTCGGCAGCACCTACATATTTTGACCCATATTCATCAAGCTACATAGATTTAAATGGAATTGAAAAACCTTTTGCTAATAAAATTGATGGTGGCGTTTGGGCAAACAACCCGACTTTGAACGGAATCATTGAAGCTCAAAAAGCATTTAATGTTAAGCTGGAAGATTTGGCAGTACTATCTCTTGGTACCGGTCATCAAAAGTTTTGTGATGCGGGAGTCAAGCGAAATAAAGGCATCTTAAATTGGTTTCAACGACTAGTTCGCATAAAAAAGAAAGTAGAAATGCGTAAGCGGTTTGGTATTCGATATTGGATTTACTCCGATGAAAAGAAGAGATTGATTGATGTTTTCATGCAGGGTCAGTCGCAGCAAGTACAAAATCTAATCAGTTTGATGCAGAAGGGTATTGATAAGGCGGAAGAGGATAATTTCACATATCTAAGAATTGACACAGAGCTCAATGAAACCTGTAATGTAGAGATGGATGAGACAAGCAAGGATATAATTATTAAACTTGCTGAAAAAGCAACTATAGAATTTCAAAACAATGCTACAAACATTATTAAAAATTTTAGTCACTACGATCGGGGGAATAGCAGTACATAACATAATCAAATCTAAAGAAATAAAACCTATGAATAATTGTCATTTGCAATTTTTGGATTTTGAAACTATAATATCTTTAGATGCTAATCGAAAAGAGAAGCTTCGTAGATCAAGAAAAGCTATTGAGAATAAGCTACGTAGGTATTTTAAAAATAATTTTTATGGTTTAACTCCAAGATTTTATACGCAGGGATCAATTAAAATGAACACGACCATCATAAAGCAAGATATGACCTATGATGTAGATTTAGGAGTATATTTTCTAAATGATCCAAATGTTCAGTCAACAACAGTTCAAAACTATATTTACAAAGCATTATTTGATCACACAAGTAGACCGCCTCAACGTAGAAATAAATGCATCCGTATAATTTATATAGGTGAATTCAATATAGATATCCCTGTATATAAACTTACGAATAATATGAGTCATCCTATGTTAGCTGCAAAAAGTGGATGGGAAAAAAGTGACCCAAAAGAGTTGTGTGATTGGTTTAACGAAAAAGTTAAATTGAATGGCTATCAGATAAGAAGGTTAGTGAAGTATTTTAAAGCCTGGGCAGATTATCAAAACAGAAAAATGCCGAGTGGAATTGCATTTACTGTTTGGGTAGCGAAACATTATGTGAGGCGTGATCGTGATGACCTATCATTTTATGAAACAGCAAAGGCAATAAAAAGGTCTTTCGGTATTTTTAGTGTAGAGTGTCCAAACCCTGCAACTCCTAATGATGATTTATTGAATAAATTAAATGATCAACAAATTGATAATTTTCAAGATGAATTTAATCATTTGATTAAGCAGTGTGAAGCTGCCCTTTTAGAAAAAAATGAGGAAAACGCATGTAAAGTTTGGCGTCAAGTTTTTGGATATAGTTTTCCAACAATTTAAAAACCCATTAAATCCCCAAATCTGCCATGCACCTCCAACACGCCTCCGATCTCCACCTTGAATTTCCGCAAAACCGCACGTTTATGCAGGCAAATCCTCTGGAGCCAAAAGGAGAAATTTTGGTTTTGGCTGGGGATATTGTCCCATTCGCATACATAGATAAGCATCAGGATTTTTTCAAGTACGCAGCCGATCATTTTGAAACCACCTACTGGATTCCGGGCAATCATGAGTATTACCACTTTGATATGGCGAAAAAGTTGATGACCATTTCCAATCATAAATCTATAAAGTTATGAATTACCAAATTCCTACTCTGCCGTTAGACGATAACATTGAAACTATCGCCGTTTTAAAAAGCGTAGCATTGGCGCGAAGTGCATTGGCGGAAATGAAAGGTACAGCCTTAAGTATTCCCAATGAAAGTATTTTGATCAATACGTTGTCCTTGCAGGAAGCGAAAGATAGTTCGGCTATTGAAAATATCATTACCACCCATGACGAATTGTATGCATTTGATTATACGGCGCAAGATTTTTCCAGTGTTGCATCTAAAGAGGTGCATCGATATGCAGAGGCTTTACAGTGGGGTTTTCGTGTGGTTAAAGAACAAGGAATACTTACCAATAATCATATCATTAAAATTCAAAGCGCTTTAGAAGGGCATGAGTCCGGATTTCGTAAGGTCCCCGGGACAACTTTGAAAAATGAACAAACAGGAGAAGTTGTCTATACGCCTCCGCAATCCTTGGTAGAAATTAAAAGGTATATGGAAAATCTAGAGAGCTTCTTGAATGAGTCAGAGTTGTCGTTATTAGACCCTTTGGTAAAGATGGCGATTATACATCATCAATTTGAAAGCATTCACCCTTTTTATGATGGTAATGGACGCACTGGTCGCATAATCAACATCTTATTTCTTGTTAAAGAGGGTCTTATGAATTTGCCAATATTGTATTTAAGCCCATTCATTAATAGAAATAAAAGTGATTATTATAGGCTCTTGCAAAGTGTTAGAGAGAAAAGTAATTGGGAAGAATGGATTTTGTTTATGTTGGAAGGCGTTACCCGAACCTCGCTGGAGACGATTGAAACCATCAATGGCATCAAGCAATCGATGCAGAAATATAAAAATGCAATGCGAAAGGAGTTGCCTAAGGTGTATAGTCAGGACTTATTGAATAACCTGTTTAGGCATCCATATACAAAAATTGATTTTGTTATGCGTGACCTCTCGGTTTCCCGACCTACTGCAACGAGCTACTTGAATCAACTTGAGTCAATAGGTCTAATTAAGAAACACCGTATAGGCCGTGAAAACTTTTATATAAACCATGAGCTTTTTAGGCTTTTAGCCAATGTAAGCCACTAGTCATGACATGTAAACTATACAGTAAAATTCTTTACACGTTTTGCTAATATGTAAACAAAACTGATAATTTCTTTACACGTTTGGGAAAATGCGTAAATAAAATTTCAATTTTTTAATATGTTGAAAGAACTGAGAAAATATTTTAAGTCAGTAGATGCTCTACAAAACGTCAGTCTTTCAATTGTTCAAAATACACACTATGAACATCCCAAGCTTTAAAGAAGACCACGTCAGCCAAATTCCCGCTCTGCAACTCTTGCAAGTGTTGGGCTATACCTACATCAGTCCGGCAGAAGCCGATCGGATGCGCGGCGGGAAGTCGAGTAATGTTTTGCTGGAAGACATTTTACGCAAGCAATTGAAAGTGGTCAATGCCGAAAAGAAAATCAGCTCCACCAGAGCTACTTACATCAGTGATTCCAATATCGAAAACGGCATTCGCGCCCTTAAAGAGCTGCCCATGCAGGAAGGGTATATCCATGCCTGTGAAGAACTCTACAACCTCATCACCCTCGGAAAAGCCTTCGACCAAAGCTTTGATGGCGATAAAAAGAGCATCACCCTGCAGTACATCGATTGGAAAAATTTGGAAAACAACGTCTTTCACGTCACCGAAGAATATAGTGTTCTCCGCAGCGGAGGCCGGGAGCATTATCGCCCGGATATTGTTTTGTTCGTCAATGGGATTCCTCTTTGCATCATCGAGTGTAAGCGCCCCGATATGAAGAATCCCATCCGCCAGGCCATCAGTCAGCACCTGCGCAACCAGCAAGAGGGCGGCATTCGCAATCTATATGTATATGCGCAATTGTTGCTGAGCCTTGCCACACAAGAGGCGGCTTATGCTACGAATGGCACACCGGAAAAATTCTGGGCACAGTGGAAAGAACAATTAGACGATTCCAGCAATCCTTTTCAAACCTACGAGGCGCAGCTCGCCAGTTATAAAAACACGGCAACGCAAATAGGAGATGGAAAACTATTTGCAGATCGGTTTCGATACGTAAAGCAGTATTTTGAAGCCATGGGCAAGGAATCGGTAGAAGTAACTGAGCAGGATCGTTATCTGTACAGTTTGTGTCGCCCTGAGCGATTGATGGAGTTTGTTTTCAACTTCACATTATTCGACAACGGCACAAAAAAGATTGCACGTTATCAGCAATATTCAGCGGTAAAAAAGACCTTGAAGCAAATCCAAACCATGGAAAACGGAAGGCGAAAAGGTGGTGTGATTTGGCATACCCAAGGCAGTGGAAAATCGTTAACCATGGTCATGCTGGCTCAAGCCATCGCCATGGAGCCATCCATTCGCAATCCTAAAATAGTATTGGTAACCGACCGTACGGATTTGGATCGGCAAATTACCGGGACCTTCGAGAAATGTGGACTGATGGTCAACAATGCCAAAACCGGGAAAAGTCTGGTGGACCTTTTGAAAAGTGAAAGTGATGCGGTTGTTACCACCATCATCAATAAGTTTTTGGCCGCCATGAAAAAAATGGGCAAACCGCTGGAAAGCCCCGATATTTTTGTATTGGTAGATGAAGGCCACCGCACCCAATACGGGACTTTCAATATCGAAATGCAAAAGGCCATGCCCAATGCCTGCTACATCGCTATGACGGGAACACCTTTGTTTAAAAAAGACAAGAGTACCGTTGCGAAGTTCGGAGGGATGATTGACACCTATACGGTTGATCAGGCGGTGAAAGACAAAGCCGTTGTCCCCCTTTTATACGAAGGTCGATTGGCGTACCAAAAAGTCAATGAAACACCGCTGGACAATTATTTCTCCATGGTTGCTGAACCTTTGACAGAATATCAGCGGGCTGATTTCAAAAAGAAATTCAGTCGGGCAGACCAGCTCAATAGCGCCGAACAGAAGATGTATGCCATTGCTTGGGACATTAGTCGTCACTTTCGCGACAACTGGAGAGGAACAGGGTTTAAAGGGCAAATGGTCTGTGATAAAAAAATCAATGCCATTCGTTATAAAAATTTCTTCGATCAAATAAACCTGGTTTCTACCGAAGTTCTCATTTCGCCCATCGATGAACGAGAGGGCGAAGACAGTGCTTATGAGAATTCCACAGAAAAAGAAAATGCTTTTTGGAAGCGAATGATGAATGAGCATGGCAATTCCGGGGCTTACGAAAAAAACATTATCAACCGTTTTAAATCTCAAGAGGAGCCCGAAATCATCATCGTTGTCGATAAATTACTCACCGGATTTGACGAGCCCAAAAACACCATTTTGTATCTCACCCGTAACCTGAAAGGCCACAAACTCCTGCAGGCCATCGCCAGGGTAAATCGCGTTCATTCCGATAAAGAATTTGGGTACATCATCGACTATTACGGGGTTATTGAAAATCTCGACGATGCCCTTGCGTTGTATTCCACTTTTGAAGATTTTGATGCAGATGACTTGGAAGGCACATTGATTAATATTCGCGAAGAAATCAATAAACTCCCGCAAAAGCATTCGGAATTATGGGATATTTTCAAAGAAGTCAAGAATTCCCGTGATGCAGAGGCGTATCAACAAATTCTTCGGCAGGAAGACAAGCGCGTAATATTTTACGACAAACTTGCATCGTTTGCAAAATCCCTGAAACTGTCCTTATCGTCCATGGAGTTTCATCAAAAAACCGATGCCAAACGTATTGAGCGCTACAAAAATGATCTGGCGATGTTTATGAAATTGCGCATGGCGGTTATCGAACGTTATAGTGATACGGTGGACTACAAACAGTACGAAGGACAAATCCAAAAACTCATCGACACCCATATTACCACCGAAAAAGTAGAAACGATTACCGAGTTGGTCAACATTTTCGACAAAGAGAAATTTCAGGAGGAAGTAGAAAACACCACAGGCAAGGCGGCCAAAGCGGATAAAATAGCAAGTAGAACGGCCAAGCACATCTCGGATAAAATGGGCGATGATCCGGCGTTTTACAAAAAATTCTCTCAATTGCTCAACGAAGCCATATCGGATTACGAAGCCCGCCGCTTGAGCGAAGCGCAATATTTGTCGCGTGTAGAAGACATCATGGAAAAAGTGTTGTCGCACACCGATAGTGACATCCCGGAAGTGCTGCACAACAAAGATGCCGCCAAAGCATTTTACGGTTTGACTTTGGAACTCATGCACGAGAAAATACAGGATGAAACCTTGGCGAAAACCATTTCAACACATGTTGCATTGAGCGTGGAGGAATTAATTGAACGCTTTGTATTGGATAACGGAAAACCCGTGATTGATTGGCAAAACAAAACCAATATTACCGGAAAACTGCTCATTGATATTGGCGATTACCTCATTGATGAGGTGCGCGACAAATACAGCATATCCTTGTCTTTTGGCGAGATGGACGAAGTAGCGCAGAAATGTATTGATGTAGCAAAAAGGAGATATGCAGGATAGAGAAAAACATGGGGTAATGCTAACCGACAGCATTGAATTTGGCAGTAAGACCATTCGTTATTCATTGTGCTTCAGTGAACGAAAGACATTGGGTATAACCGTAACACCTGAAATGGAAGTATTGGCTAAAGCGCCAAAAGACGCAACGTTAGAAAAAATCAGAGAGAAAATGCGAAAACGCGCACCTTGGATTTTGAAGCAGCAGCATTTTTTCTTGTCATTTCATCCCAAATCAACGCCAAAAAAATATGTGAGTGGTGAAACCCATCTGTATTTGGGGCGTAGATACCGATTGAAAGTTGTGATTGGTGCAATAGAATATGTCAAGCTAACAGGTGCATTCATTGAGGTTGGAGCAAAGCACGCTGATCGCGTAAAAATCTTGCTGAAAAAATGGTATTTGCAACACGCAGAGCGAAAGTTTCAAATGGTTGCAAATCCCATCATAGAGCGATTCAAGAAACACAAAGTTGAGCCATCAACCATTGTTATCCGGGAAATGCCTACTCGTTGGGGGAGTTGTACACCCGGCGGAAAAATCATTCTTAATCCCGAACTCATCAAAGCACCAAAAGGGTGTATTGAGTATGTCATTTTGCACGAGTTATGTCATTTGGTGCACCACGATCACACAAAAGCTTTTTTTGATTTGCAGACGAAAGAAATGAAGGACTGGGAGAAGTGGAAAGGGAAGTTGGAAAGTTTATTGGCGTAAGATAGTGCAGTATAAATTTAGTGAAAAAATGTAGATTAACATAATAATAGAAATATTGATTCTTTTGTTGTTTGACCATTCTCTAAAATTAATTCTGCTGTTATTGGATGCACCTTATTGGTTTTTGGTGTGTCTTCAAAAAGAATCTGTAAAGGGGTTTTTGGTATTGCAATAATCTCTTTGGTTAAGGTGATTTTATTTCCGTTTACATCAGGAATATTTATTGAGACAGTTCCAGTAAAAACATTTTCCACAAAAGTTATCTCTCGTTTAACCCTGTCAATGCCAATATCAGAAATCCCTAAGTTTTGCAATATCTCAGAATACAGTTTTTGGTTTTTTTGCCAAGTGTGATTTA
>SKHV01000323.1 GCA_007116765.1 Prolixibacteraceae bacterium
AACCGCCGGATAAAGTTTTTTATAGAAACTGTATCCGATGGTGTATAATGCTTTTTTGGGTATATTTGGAGTCTGAAAAAAGCAAAAAGGCTTCAAAGTTTCGTTTATATTGAAGTTGGGCAACATACTGAAAAAGCCAACCGCACAAACAGCACATTTGGTTTTTGCCGACACAAAAGCCAACGCTAAAAAAAACAAAAGAGCTGTTTTTTGCTCCCGAAAGCTTTCGGGACTCGGAATGAAAAAGAAACGAAACTAAAAAGAATTGAAATAAGTTGAAAATTTTTATCTTCACATTCAAATTAAAAACATTAAAATTCAAAAATTGCCAACCATAAAATGAGCAAGATAAACACAATTATAGAGGACTTCTCAACAACCAACCTTATTGCTTTTTTAAGAGCATCTATTCCCTCATTCAAGCCAGATAATGATGAATTAGACCATTTATTCCAAGAAGATATTTTCGACAAGTACGAATCCATTGTCAAAATTGGAGAAGCAAAAATTGATAAAGATGACCTCATTGTTATTGCTTCCAAAACAAATGAACCACTCACCGAACGCAGTGGTAAAAGAAAGCAGTACGAAATAGCCAAAACCATCCTAAAACACGAAGTAAAAGACGCTGCCATTTTTGTCTTTTACGATGAGGATGGAAATTTTAGGTTCAGTTTTGTTAAGGCAAATTATTTAGGAACTAAAAGAGATTTTACGGATTTTAAGCGGTACACCTATTTTGTTTCGCCCAAAAGAAATAACCTCACTTTTAGGCGAAGAATGGAGCTTTGCCAATTTGAGTCTTTAGACGAAATTCAAAAAGTCTTCTCCGTAGAAGCGTTATCCAAAGATTTTTACAAGGAACTCAGCCATTGGTATTTTGCTGCAATGGGCGAAATTGAATTTCCCAACGATATCAACGAACCCGAAGCGCAACTCAAAGCCAATTCGCTGATTCGTTTGATTACCCGCCTGATTTTTGTTTGGTTTATGAAGCAAAAACAACTGGTGCCGGATGATTTGTTTGATACCGAAAAACTAAAAAACCTCATCAACGACCAAGACAGCACCGGCAGTACCTACTACAAAGCTATTTTGCAAAACTTGTTTTTTGCTACGCTTTCTACCCCCAAAGAAGCGGGACGAAAGTTTGTAAAAACCCAATATGGGGTGCAAAACTTCTACCGATACCAACGCTTTATCAAAGACGAAACCTACTTTTTGGAATTGATGGATACCGTGCCTTTCCTCAATGGTGGCTTGTTTGAAAGTTTGGACATCATAGAGCCCGAAAACAAAAAAATACAACGGGTAGATTGTTTTTCGGATAATCCTAAAAATGAACACCTGCTCAAAGTACCCGATTACCTCTTTTTTGGTAAACGCACCGCAGACATCAGCTCTTTTTATGAAGAAGGAAATTACGAAAATGTACCCGTAGAAGGCATTATCGATTTGCTCAACCGTTTTGATTTTACCATAGACGAAAATACGGCTAACGACCAGGAAGTAGCCCTTGACCCTGAGCTTTTGGGCCTCGTGTTCGAAAACCTACTTGCCAGCTACAACCCCGAAACCCAAAGCAGTGCCCGTAAAGAATCGGGTTCGTTTTATACGCCTCGCCCTATTGTAGATTATATGGCAGAGGAATCTTTGGTGCAATACCTCAAAAACGAAACCCAATTAGCACCCGCAGACTTACGCCTTCTTTTTAAAACCGAGCAAGCATTGCCTTTTACTACCGATGAAAAACAAGCCATCACCCACGCACTCAGCACCCTAAAAGTGATAGACCCTGCCTGTGGCTCGGGGGCTTTCCCTATGGGCGTACTGCTCAAAATGGTGCAAGTGCTCAACCACATAGACCCCGAAAATACTTTTTGGCGAAATGCCCAACTAGATAGACTCAAAGCCAAAACCTTTGAAGCCTTTGATAAGAAAGACATACAAGATATAAAAGCAGAAATAGACAGCATTTTTAACAGCGAACTCAACGACCCCGACTATGCCCGAAAACTCTATCTGATAGAAAACTGCATCTATGGCGTGGACATACAACCCATAGCGATGCAAATAGCCAAACTGCGGTTTTTTATATCCCTACTGGTAGAGCAACGCATCGATAAAAGCAAAGATAACTTTGGCATTTTGGCACTGCCCAATTTAGAAACCAAATTTGTAGCTGCTAATACGCTCATTCAGCCCCAAAAACCCAAATTAGACCTCTTTACCAACCAAACTTTGTTAGAAAAACAAGAGGATTTGAAACAATGCCGCCATAAGCTCTTCTCTGCTCGTACGCTCAAAACCAAGAAGAAATACCGCAGCCTAGACAAGCAGTTGCGAGACGAAATGGCAGCCCTACTAAAAACCACGGAAAGCTACGGACACCAAGATGCCGAGCAGTTTGCCCAATGGGATCCCTACCAACCCGATAGCTTCTCCCCTTGGTTTGACCCCGAATGGATGTTTGGTGTAAAAGGTTTTGATATGGTGATTGGCAATCCGCCTTATGTGCAGCTACAAAAAGCACAGCCTGGCAACGATAAACTGAAATATGCCGATGATTACAAAAACCAAAACTATCTTACCTTTGAACGCACAGGCGATATCTATGCCCTGTTTTACGAAAGGGGCATACAGATATTAGAAGACAAAGGCATATTGAGCTACATTACCTCCAATAAATGGATGCGTGCCAAGTACGGTGCATCTCTACGAAAATACCTTGCCCAGTACAATCCTTTGTTGCTGCTGGATATGGGGCCTGGCGTATTTGATGCCGCTACCGTAGATGTAAACATACTGATAGCCGAAAACAGCCAACCCAAAAGCCTTGCCCTGAAAGCCCTAAAACTGGAAGACAAAAAGCAAATCAACCAACTGAACGACACCCAATTTGTGACCTTACACCAACTGGGCGAAGACGCTTGGATTATCCTAAACCCCATAGAGCAAGCCATAAAACAAAAAATAGAACGCATAGGCACTCCCCTCAAAGATTGGGATGTACGTATAAACCGAGGCGTACTTACAGGCTACAACGATGCTTTTATTATAGATGCAGCGGTAAAAGACCAACTGATAGCCGAAGACCCCAAAAGTGCCGAAATCATAAAACCCATACTGCGAGGCAGGGACATCAAACGCTACAAAGCCGAGTTTGCAGATAAGTGGTTGATTGCGACACACAATGGCTTTAAAAATGATCAAGGACAGAGAGTACCTCGCATTGATATAGAAGAGTACCCTGCCATAAAAGCGTGGCTTGACGAGCATTGGGAAAGGGTAGAAAAACGCTCCGACCAAGGTGCAACGCCCTACAATTTAAGAAACTGTGCCTACTGGGAAGATTTTGAGAAGGAGAAGGTTGTGTATCCTGAAACCACCGTTTGGAGGTCTGAATTTTATTTTGACGATGGAACATTTTACCTTGATAAAACTGTTTTTTTTATTTTTGGTAAAAATAGTACCTTTCTAAATGGAATTTTTGCGTCATCATTAATGGAATGGTTTTTAGAAAGAACGTTAAGACTTTTAGGATCAAGGAGCATACAATATTCTAAACAATTTATTGAGAACACTCCTATTGTACGTAAAGATAAGATTAATAAACAAATTGATTTTATTGTAACCACCATCCTCACAAAAAAGCAAAACAACGAAGACACTGTGGCAGAGGAGCAGGAGATAGATGTGTTGGTGTATAAGCTGTATGAGTTAACGTATGCAGAAGTGCTGGTGGTGGACCCGGGGTTTGCTTTAAGTCAAGAAGCGTATGATAATTACCAAATAGTGTAATAAAAAGAGATACCTTTTAGTTACAAAAAATCATAATAAGTGTTAGGTTTTGTTTTTGGTAACCTTTTTAGCATAAATAAGTAACAAATATTTTTAAACAACTCACAATTTCTGTAACTTTTTTAGCATATTTTAGTTACAAATAATTGCAAACAGGTTACAAAATGCTATCTTTGCATTATGACAAGTACAGATGATAAAATAGAACAAAAAATAAAAAGCCTTAAACAGGGTACTATTGTTTTTACAGAAGACTTTCAAAACTATGGCAGTCCTGGTGCGGTAAAGGTGGCATTACATCGTATAGTTAAAAAAGGATTATTACATAATTTGGCACGTGGTATTTACGCAAAACCCACCTTTAGCACCTTATTAAACAAAGAGGTGTTGCCCGGAGCCGAAGAAGTGGCTCTTGCCATTGCTAAAAGAGACAAGGCACGTTTGTTACCCACAGGAGCTTATGCCCAAAATGCTTTGGGTTTATCTACCCAAGTGCCTTTGCGTATTGTGTATTTAACCGATGGCTCGCCTAGGACTATAAAAATTGGTAAACGCAGCATTCAGTTTAAAAAAACAACACCCAAAAATTTAGCCTTAAAAGGCAAAATCAGTAAGCTGGTAGTCCAAGCCCTAAAAGACATTGGGAAGGATAAGGCTACGCCTCAAGAATTAGAAAAAATACAAAGCCTGTTATTAAAAGAAGATAAGCAAGATTTAAAACACGACATAGCATTAGCACCGCAATGGATCGCAGAGATATTGGCAAAAGAACTGTAAATGGCAGCACAAGATTTTTATACATTAAAACAAGCAGAAAAGCTACAAGTCATAAAACAACTAGCAGAGCAACAAAACTTGCCTTTGTTTGCCGTAGAAAAAGATTGGTGGGTAACGCAAACACTTGCCCTAATTTTTGAAATGGAAATGGCTGAGCATTTACTATTTAAAGGTGGTACTTCATTAAGCAAAGCGTGGAATTTAATCAACCGTTTTTCAGAAGATATCGATTTAGCTTTAAATAGAGAATATTTAGGTTTTGAGAGTGGACTCATCAGCAAATCACAAGTAAGAAAACTGCGTTTGGCATCCTTTGAATTTGTAAGCACCACCTTTTATGAAGCCTTACAAAAGGCATTTGTAGTAAAAGGCTATACAGAGGTTACTTTCGATTTTGAAAATTTAGGCAATGGCGACCAAGATCCTGTTTCCATACTCATTTATTATCCTGCGGTTACAGCGCATTCCGATTATGTGTTACCTAGGGTAAAAGTAGAATTGGGCAGTCGCTCTTTAAAAGACCCGTTTACGCCTTGTAAAATACAATCTTTTGTAGGCGAGCAATTTTCAAATCTTTCATTTGCAGATACAGCCATAACTGTACCTTGTGTAAATCCGGAACGTACTTTTTTAGAAAAACTGTTTTTACTGCACGAAGAGTTTCAAAAACCACAAGAGAAAATACGTGTAGAACGTCTAAGCAGACATTTGTACGACATTACAAAAATCTACAATAGCGAACATAAAAATAAAGCATACGTCCAAGAATTAATAATTTCTATTATTGAGCATAGAGAACGTTTTAATGGAATGCAAGGTGTAGATTACAGCACATTATATCCGCCAAACTTAAAACCTATTCCACCAGAAGAGTTTATAAAAGCTTGGGAAGATGATTACAAAACGATGCAAACCAATATGATACCTGAAGATAGTCCTAATTTTAAGGAGATGATAGAAACTGTAAAACAAGCAGCACAAGAATACAACACATTGAAATTTGAATAAATGAGCCATAACTTTATCACCAATAGTGCAGAAAATGCAACGCTAAAAAAGCGTTTAGAGAAATTGATATCCGCCAGTCAAGAATTAAATTTTTTGGTAGGCTTTTTCTACTTTTCGGGTTGGCAGGAAATTTATAAAAACCTACAAGACAATCCAGATGTAAATCTTAAAATTTTAGTGGGATTGCAAGTAGATAAATACTTGAGTAGCATCGTAGAAGTAGGTTTGCAAGATGACAGCTTAAGTCAAGAAGAGCATTTTACCCAGTTTATGAAATCAATGGGTTTTGCCATCAACAATGCCGAAATGGACAATGAAGCCTTTTACAATCAAATAGAGTTTTTCATCCAGTTATTGGACGAAGGGAGATTAATAATCAGAAAAACCTTAAACCCAAATCACGCTAAGGTATATCTATTTAGCTATAACAATACCTTGGCAGAAACCTTGGACAGTAAAGGACAATTCATTACTGGGAGTAGTAATTTGACCAAAGCAGGTTTACATAGTCAAGAAGAGTTTAATGTAGAAATAAAAGACTATGGTTTTGAAAGTGCCGAGGCCTATTTTGATGAACTTTGGGAAACAGCAGTTCCTATTACCGAAGCAGAAAATGGCGCTAAAATCATCATAGATTTTTTGAAAAACAAAAGTCAAGCCTCACTCATCACACCTTTTGAAGCCTATGCACTTATTTTAAAAACCTACATTGAACTTCAAGAAGCCAAAAAAATAAATGATGCTATCACAAGATTATTGGATGAAAATGGTTTTGAAAAATATCAGTATCAATTAGATGCCGTAAACGAGGCATTAAACAAAATAGAAAAAAACAATGGCGTTATCATTGCGGATGTTGTTGGACTGGGCAAATCAGTTATTGCTTCACTTATTGCCAATCAAATGGGTAAAAGAGGTTTGATATTGTGTCCACCAGGCTTGATTGGAAGCAAAAAAGAGAATAGCGGTTGGTGGGAATATTGGAATCGTTTTAAACTATACAATTGGGATATTGAAAGTTCGGGTAACGTAGAAGCAGTTGCCGAAAGCATTCAAAAAAACAATTTAGAATATCAAGTCGTCATAGTGGATGAAGCCCATAAATTCAGAAACCAAGATACGTCCGCTTATGAAGCCCTGTGGGAGATTTGCAGAGGAAAACAAGTGATTCTTTTAACCGCCACGCCATTTAATAATTCGCCAGCAGATGTGTTTTCTTTATTAAAATTATTTGTTGTTCCTGGGGTTTCACCAATTACCCTTGAAGAGGATTTAGAAGGTCGTTTTAATGCATACAATTATCGTTTCAAGCGTTTATCTAATATTCTTAAAAATCACAATTCTGTTCATCAAGAAAAAAGAGACAAAGCACGAAAAGATTACATTAAATTGTTTGGCGAAAGCGAAGTAGATATTTCTAAAGTAAAAGCCGATGTGCATAAAATGGCAAATGATATTAAAAACATCATCACGCCGGTTGTTATAAGACGAAACAGACTAGATTTAAAAACAGATTTTGAGTACAAAAAAGAAGTTGCCAACCTTTCAGAAGTAAAAGACCCAGAAGAACAGTTTTATGAATTGACTTCTGAACAGTCTGATTTCTATAATAGAATTATAAGCGATTATTTTTCAGAAACAGGTCTTTTTAAGGGAGCGATTTATAAACCCAATGAATATGAAAGTCTAAAGGAAGATGAAGACAAACTTTCAGAAGACGACAACAGAGCATTTCAACAACAACGTAACTTATTCGACTTTATGAGGCGTTTGTTAGTGAAGCGTTTTGAAAGTTCATTTGGTGCTTTTGAAAAAAGTATTCAACGCTTTTTGCGTACCAACAGAATGGTATTGTCATTCATAGAAAAATCGGGTAAGTATGTGATGGACAGAAAAGTGATTGAGAATATCTATGACGACACAGATGATGCAGACGATTTCAATTATGAAGCCATTAAAGAAGCATTGGAAGATTTTGAACGAAATGCAGTAAATAAAACAAAACCAAAGCATACAAAAATTTATGAGATTGAGAAATTTCAATTCAAAGATGAATTTATAGCGGACATTAATAATGATATCAAACTTTTTGAACGCATAGCCCAAGAAATAATTGAATTAGATATTATTGATAATGACCCTAAACGGGTGGCTGTTTTAGAAACGATAAAAGAAGTTCTTCATAAAGAAACCAACCCAAGAAGAAAGGTTATTTTATTTACAGAATATACAGATACCGTTAGACATCTTCAACAGTATTTTGAAAAGGAATTGTTAGGTAGAGCAATGTTTTGTGATGGTGGCATAACCAAAAAGTTTGCAAAGGAATTGGATGCTAATTTTAATGCAAAATACAAAGCGCAAGTTGATGATTTTGATGTATTGATTACGAGCGATAAACTTTCAGAAGGCTTTAATTTAAATCGTGCTGGACTCATTATCAATTATGATATTCCTTGGAATCCAACTCGTGTCATTCAGCGGGTTGGTCGTATCAATAGGATGAGTGCCAAAGTTTTTGATGAATTGTTTATTTACAACTTCTTCCCTACTGACCAGGGCTCTGACATTGTAAAAAGTAGAGAAATTGCTCAACAAAAAATGTTTTTAATACATAGTGCGCTAGGAGAAGATTCTAAAATTTTTGATGCAGATGAAGAACCAACACCAAGTGGTTTGTTCAGTAAAATAAGTACAAATCCAGAAGAAAATGATGAATTGAGTACTTCAACCATTATTCGAAACGATTACAATGAAATTGTTGAATCGCATCCAGAAGTTATTAAAAAAATTAGCGATTTACCGAATAGAGTTAAAACAGCCAAGCCATTTGAAGAAAATAATGTGGTGGTTTTAAGGAAAAAAGGAATGGCTTTATTTTCCATAGTTCATCCCTATGATAACGAAAAGCCAAATGATAAGCCATTGGAAAAAACCTTTGAAGAATTAATTGAATTCGTAAAATGTGGCCCAGATGAAGAACGACTGCCATTAAATAGTGCTTTTTGGAATTCTTATGAAGAAATCAAAGCATTCAAACCTAAATATAAATCTGGAAGAAGTGAACTAGCATTGGAGAATCAAGCAAATATTGCATTGAAAACACTGCTAAAAGAAAAAAGAGACGATTTGGACCAAGAATTAGTCTCTTTTATTGATACGCTTTTAAAAGACATAAAAAAATATAAAACGTTGCCCAAATACACGTTGAGACAATTAAAACTATCGACAAAAAAAAGCAGTTTTGACGAATTGATTGCGAACATTAAAGATTTGAGAAGAAGATTAGGAGACGACTATTTGAAAGTGATTTTAAAAAGAATAGGTGACATAGAAAATGACGTGATAATTGCGGTTGGGAATAAAAAAAGTACGGAATAATGCCAACGCTTAAAGCCATACACATTTGCAATTCGCACCAGCCACCGCTAAAGCCAAAAATTGCAAAAGAGTATGTCTTTGCCAACTCTGACAGACGGACGAAAAAAAAGTACGATTGCCCAACAATGGCTATACGTAATGCGGGCGAAAGTGCTGATATGAAAG
>SKHV01000090.1 GCA_007116765.1 Prolixibacteraceae bacterium
AATGCCTGCTTTCAAAAATAATGCAATACAAATAAAATCTACAGAAGGATCACAAATTCATACTAATCAAGGTATGAATGCAATATATATTGAAAACCAAAGAATTACAGTTCAATTACCAAAAATATTTGAATCGGGTCATAGAGAAGAAAAAGTTGCTTGGTTATCAGATGTAATTGGTGCCACTGGCGGTCTAAATTGGATCTATGTTGAAGAAAATATGGAAGTTCAAAATGGTTATGGTTATGGTGTTGATACTTCTGTAACAAGAACACTAACCTTACCCGAAATACCAGAACTCGGGTTTTTGTTTGGAGTGGCAGATGTAACTGATAATGCAAATAATCATCCAATTATAGTTGTAAATAGTGGTCAAAAAATCAATGGAAAATTGAATAATTTCCTAGTTGTAGAAACTGGATCAGCATATTCTTTTGTTTTTGTAAGTGAAATAGTAGGTTGGAGAATGATTGCCGAAGTTTCTACCGATAAAACAGTAGATGCGGGTGAATTAGGCTAAAAAAAAATAATTTTTTCAGAAATTTTTGTTTCAAATTGATAAATAGTCAAAACGAATAATTTGTTCGTAAAGTAAGTTCCATTTTCTTTTTTCTTTTTTTTTTTAGGAGGACAGCAGTATGGCACGTTTGGCAGACATTCTTATTCTTAGAGGCACAACTGCTCAGATCGAAGCAGCAAGAGCAGCAAGTTCCATCAAGGCAGGTGAACAGGTTCTAAATACCGATACTGGACAGATTTTTGTCGGTATGGGTGGAACCACCATTGAACTCGTTGGTGGTGCAACAATCGCTTCTGGAGAACCTAGTGGTGCAGCAAATTTTGCAGTAGCGGGAGCAGTATATCTTGATTCAGCTTCTGATACCCTCTATATTTACAGTGGGTCAGCTTGGGTCAAGGCAGGTATTACTGATCTTTCAGATATGAACGGCACTCTTGATGATATTGATGACGGTACTACTTATGGTAGGGTTCGTCTTTCTGAGCTTGAAGACGGAACAGTAACTCGTATTGATGATGGTACTAACTCTGCAACTGCAGCTGACGTTCGTTCCCACCTTGATGATGCAGATATTCACCGTGAGATCAATGATTCTGGTACTGGAGTCACAGATCTTTGGTCGGCTAATAAGATTGATAGTGAACTTGATGACAAGGCAGATAAAGTTGTTCCTGCCATTGCTGGTGATATTGCTACTCTTGATTCAACAGGTAATCTTGTAGACAGTGGTTATCGTCTTGATGATGCTGGTACTGGATCACAAGATATTTGGTCTGCAAACAAGACACAGACTGAAATTGATAATGCTATTTCTGGTCTTTCTTGGCGTATGCCTGTAACAGAAATCGCTCTTGCTCCTCCTGCATCTCCTTCCGAAGGTGATAGAGTTCTTATCACTGGTGGAACTGCCACAGGTGATTTTGCAGGTGAAGAAGAAAAAATTGCCGTTTATAATGGTACTTCTTGGGATTTTGTAACTCCTGAAGCAAGCTGGGCAGTGATGAACAGTGATAATGACGCTGGTTATACATACAGTGTTGCAGAAGGTGAATGGGTTCAGTTCACAGGTGCTGGTCAGCTTTCTGGTGGAAATGGTATTGATATTACAGGTAATACTGTATCGGTTGATGAAGGTCGTGGTCTTACTTTTGTTGGCGGTGAGCTTGAAGTTGATGTTCTCGGCACAGGTGGTTTGACAAAGACTGCTGGCGTTGAAAGTGATCAACTTGCAATTCTTCCTGACGAAACAACTGGTGTTACAGTTGCTCCAATCGGTCTAAGTACCAACGGTGCAGGTATCAAGATTGACGATAGTACAATTGAACATACCACTGGAACCCTTAGTGTCAAGGATGGTGGTATTACTGCTGCTAAGATCAACGCCAGTGCAGTTGGTGACGGTCTTGAAGGTGGTGCCGGTACTGCAATTTCAGTTGAGGCAGATGCTACAGGTGGTGCGAATCTTGCTACTGCTATCAATGTAAGTGCAAACGGTGTTGCAGTTAAGATTGATGATGATACGGTTAAGGAAAACACTAGCAACCAGCTTTATGTTGCTAAGGTTGATGGTGGAACTCTCGGAGCCTAGTCATACATAGTTCGGTAAGAGGGTCTATTTGATGTAGAGATTAGGCCCTCTTACCGTTTTTTTATATCAAGGAGTGACCTGTGGCCGAACAAACTAGAATCCAATTACTTAGAGGTACATTATCACAGGTTTTATCTGAGACTGCTATTGACGGTCGCCAGGCCTTTGCAACCGATACCCAAGAAGTTTATATTGGTGAAGGTGGATTTTGGTACTTAGTTGGTAAGCCTCTTATGGGGGTAGCTATATCTAGGCCGATTACACCACAGGCAGGGGCGGTTCCAGGGAAGCTTTATTTTGCAACTGACACAAAAGTTCTTTCAATTTATCAAAATAGTGAATGGCATAATCTTACTGGTCCAGATATGCCAATTGATTCAACTCAATTTGAAAAACATCTTTCGGTTGACGATAACACTGTTCAAAAAGCATTAGAGACTTTGGATGGTTTAGAATTAGATGGTAGAGTGGTTTGGAGTGTTTATTCTACTAACCAAACTGCTAAAAATAATACTGGTTATGCATTTGATACAAGAACAGCAGATCGCACACTAACGCTTCCCGTCGATCCAGAGACGGGATTTATTTTCGGTGTAAAAGATGCTTATGGAAGTGCATCGGTAAATAATATTATTGTGAATCGTAATGGTAAGAAAATTGAAGGTGAAGAAGAGAATGTTCTTATAGACATTGACACTGCGGCTATGACTTTTGCCTATATCAATGAAGATCGTGGTTGGGTTCAGGTAAGTGAAGCAGCTGGTGGTGGTGTAGGTGGTCCAAATACAACTATAGATGGTTCAGTTGCACTTTGGAATGGAACAGATGGTCGTTCTTTGAAAAGTCTTGATTTTGGTAATCCTAATGAAATTCTTTCAGTCAATTCAAGTGGTGATGGAGTTGAATGGACAGATAGAAGTGTAGATGGCGGAACACTTGACTAATTTTTAGATTATTTTCAATAATTTCAAAAATTTCTTTTGCTTTTTGATAAATATATGATAGATTTAGAAAATAAAAGGATATCATATATGGGTGAGCAAACTGAAATTCAAGTTCTAAGAGGTAATCTAAGTCAAGTTTTAGCACATCAGGCAAAAGATGGTAAACCCGCCTTTACTGCCGATACACAAGAATTATATGTTGGTCACGATAGTT
This sequence comes from Prolixibacteraceae bacterium, assembly GCA_007116765.1. GTDB lineage: Bacteria > Bacteroidota > Bacteroidia > Bacteroidales > Prolixibacteraceae > Roseimarinus. Next base: position 3,267 of record SKHV01000090.1, read on the forward strand.
ATTGGTATTTAGTTGGAAGAGCCAATTTTGGTACTCTTGAAAATAGACCTTCGGCAAATGTTCCTGGAAGAATTTATTATGCAACTGATACTAAAAATACATATATTTCAAATGGAGCAAATTGGAATAGAATAAGAGATGAAAATAGTGTTGAATGGGATTTATACACAACAAATCAAACTGCTGTAAAAGGTAAAGGATATGCTTGTAATACTACTTCTGGAGCTATTACAATAACATTGCCTGAGACTCCAAGTGTAGGTGATTTGGTCGGTGTGAAAGATGCATATAAAACAAGTGAAACAAATAACATCACAATTGCAAGAAATGGTGAGAATATTGATGGAATTGCTGAAAATATTATAATTGATGTAAATGGAATAACTGCTGTTTTTTGCTATATTGATGAAAGTAGAGGTTGGATACTTGTAAATTACTAATTCGTCAAGAAAGCTACCGTCTTTAGAAGCAGATGAATTGAAGATATATTATAAATGAAATAAGAAAAAAGTCAATAAAAAAATAATTTGTTTAGAAAAATGAATATGTAAATGATAACTAAATGAAAAAGGAGAACTAAATGCCAAGAGATATATCAGAATTACTTCATTGTGTTTGTTGTACTGGAGATGCAACTTCACTTTGTCAAAGAGATATAAAGTGTGAGGATTTTTCCGATAAAAAAGTATTGGTTGCTAGAAATATAGAAGGTACTGAGTCTCACGAATATATGACTTTACAAGAGCTAATAGATATTTCAAATGTAAATACTAGTGCAATATCCATTTGTGATAAAGATATAAGATGTCATACATTTGATCACGATTATGTTTTAACTGCAAAAAGAGATGGAGAGGATGAATATTTTGAGATGGTTCCTGTAGGATCTCTCATAACACCTCCTCCTGCTGGGCATACTGTTCATCTCTATGTTCATCAGGACAATGATAGCAGTACGCCCGGATGGGACGTAACTCATTTTGCAAGTCTTCGAAAAGCAGTGGGACAAGCTCGTATTGAATTTCAAGCGAGCAAGGTCATTATTCATTTGATGAGTGGTTATGTGTGGAGTGAATCAATCGATATCAATAACTGGGACGCTTCAAAAATCGAAATTCTCTCCGATGAAGAAGAAATGAATATCGTGGGGTTCACTCCTCAGGATTCCCCTATCACTGTGTCGAATATACTTGACGCAAAAACCCTCAATATCAGCTCCATTTCCGCACCTCCATCCGTCAGCATTTCCGATTACAACAATGATGGAGTGGGTGGGGTTAGGCTTGATCTTCCATGGTCAGATCCAAATGTAAGGCCGACTGCATTTCTACAAGCTAGTTCCTTCTTTCAGATTATTGGAAGCGTAGGAACAGACCCAAACCACCCGTTCTCTCCGGGTGATCCTCAGTATGTCAGCAGTACTCAATATACATATGATGGATACTATATGATTGATGCTGGTAGACGCACTCTTCTTCGTTATAATTCATCCAGAGTGCGCACTGGCCCAGATCCTATTTTCGTAGGACGCTGTGACGAAACTCCCAGTGATTCAAAAGGTACGTATCATCTTCTAAATGCTACCATGATAAACCTATCCGAACCACACGGTATTGATGGAATCAGTGACACGATGACTATTTCGGGCAGCGGTTCATACAATGGTGACTATTTAGTATGGACAACAGGAAATAATACCCTAGTTATGAATAGTCCAGACAGCTTCATTCTAATGGTTGATTATGTCTCTGGCCAGCCGTCTGGAACCATGAAGAATAAGTATGTTTCAAGATTTGTCGTTCCAGCAGGACAACCATTCTTCAAAGGTTTGATCTTTTATGCCTATGATGCAGGTTCTTATAACGGCTTACACGTTATAAAGGATTTGGAAGAGGTTGGTGCAAACGTGGAAATTCACGTACTGTTCCCTTACGAGTCTGGTCAGCATTCCGGATCAAGTCATGTTAAACTTGATAATCTCGTTGAAGTTTCGTTTACTGATCCACATGCTTTGAATGACTCCTTGGGAGTTGTGCCAGAAGATTTTATCGCTATTGTTGCTGGTGATTATACAGGAGTACATCGGGTTTTACAAAGCACTGGAACACACTCCGTTTTGCTGGACTCCAAGTATAAGGGCGTTACTTGGGGAACTTCTCCGAAGGCGAAGAAAGCAGTTGTTTCAGATGTTTCAGGAACGATCCTTTCCGTCCGTAACACTTACAACGGCCCTACGGTCAATGTGACTATTCGGGCTACAGATAGCCAATCAACGGGGATATCCTGCGCTTCTGGTTCTTTTCTTATCACAGCTCAAAACTGTGGAGTTGTTGGGGCAAGAACTAATTTGAGTGTTAGTAAAAATAGCATCTTATCTATCAACAACGCTAATTTTAACTATAGCGGATCATATGGAATAGATTGCAGTGAGAGCACTATGAATCTTTCAAACGTCAGTGTTCAGTACTGCCGAGGGGGTATTCGGGTTGTTAATACTCGTGGGGTTTTCAATGTTCTCAACGTGTCTTATTCTTTGGGTACGGGTATCCAAATACGTACCTGTTCACTTTCTATAAATAGACTTTTCGCACATAACAACAGTAGATTAGTGGTTAATGCGGGGAGCAATTCTTTGATAGAATTAAAAGATTTTGACATCGTTAATTATCATTGCGACAATCATATAGGTGGTCAGATTATCTCAAAATGTGGTATTGTTTTATTTGGAGGAACTAAACTTCAAATGTGGTTGGGTACTAGTATACCTTGTCGAATTGTCCGCAGAATTTGGCTCACTTCTGGAGAAATCAGCGGAGATGGTTATAATCGTAGCTCTACTGATCTTTATATATGGCCTGGTACTGGATGCCTCGTTAGTGGATACCGTCAAAATCTTAATACTCAAGCAACTGTATCAGATCCGGGTAGGGCTTCTGGTGGTGGTAGTAATCTTGCATTCAATACTCTAACATCTGCTGGTATATCGTTCTCGGACGGCAGTCATATCTAGGAGATAGTATGCTTATAGTTGTAGAGAAAGATGGTAGATATAGTGGGATCGCTTACGAAGAAGATACGCGAGCAATTCGTGAGCACCATACGTCTCAGGGACAATTTTGCTTTTGGGATACTCGCCCGATTCCTGAAATTGATCCAGAGGGGACTACACCAGTTCCTTTTCATCCGGACTGGAATACTCCAGCGTGGGATGCTCTTTTGAACCAAGATGCTATTGGACAACTTTGGAACGCTGCTCATGCGTTCCAAAACACTCGTATTGATGCAAATGGAGTTGCTGCAATGATCCATAAAGTAGGTCAGGAAGGATCACACACAAAAGCCACGGCAAACATCGAGTGGTGGCAGGGATTGTGGAGTGATTATGAAGTCCGTCGACAGAAGATTCTGAGTGGTGTAGAGTATTCTCTGGACTTCTCCAACAATGGCGACATTCCGTTCCGTGTTCATGACGCCATGGCAGAGTAGGTAAGGGGATATTCCATCAGTAGTTCGAGAAATAATCAATGAAATAAAGGATGCACTCGTCTTTAAATTTCACAGCGTTTAAAGGAAGATGTTACATATAGGAGAATTAAATGTCAAGATCAATTAGAGATATTATTCCAACTGGGATTGGTACTCATTCTGACAGTGTATTAGGACCAGCAACATCTACAAATAATGCTCTTCCAAGATTTGATGGTGTAGATGGGCAACTTATCAAAGATAGTAATGTTATTGTTACTAATTCAGGTTCTATTACTATTCCTGAAAACATCAATCTTACAGGTGGTAATTATATATATTTACGTGGTGATGTAGATACTAATGGTAGTGTTAGAGTTTTTTCAAATGAATCAGGATCTTTTAATGTTCAAGAAAGAGTAGCTGGAATTTGGGAAGAGATTAAGATTGGTGCAGGGGTTGAATACGTTACTGCACCCGCCACTCCTACTTCAACTGGAACACAGGGTCAATTTGCGTATTCAGGGAATTATCTTTATGTTTGTGTGGCCGCGGATACTTGGATTAGAACTGCGGCTGAAAGCACTTGGTCATAGGAGTTGTAGATGACAATTATAGGTTTAGTAGATAGTACAACAGGAGAACATTATCCCTATAATGAAGATGACTTTGTTTCGGGGACTATCATGTACTACCCCACTTCAGAGCCTATCCCTGACGGTTGGTTGCGTTGTGATGGAGCAGAGGTTAGTCAAGCAACGTATTCGGCTCTTTATGCGGTTGTAGGGGACAAATACGCTAACTCGGGTAATGTCTATAACAACGCCAGACCTTGGCGACAGCAATATGATTTCAACCTTGAGAACAACGGAGACATTACAGGATGGACAACAGGGACAAGTCTTCCGGAAGGATTGGGTAGTTCCCAAGCTATTGTAACTAATAGCCGTGTACATTTATTGGGAGGACACTCTAATAGTGCATTTGCAGTCTCTACAGTTTATACTGCTCCTATCAATAGTGACGGTACGCTAGGGACTTGGACAACGGGAACAAGTCTTCCGGGAGTATTGCGTTATTCCCAAGCTATTGTGACGAATAGCCGTGTATATTTGTTGGGAGGACAAACAGTGAATGATGCACTATCTACTGTTTATACAGCCCCTATCAATAGCGACGGGACTTTGGGAACTTGGACAACGGGAATAAGTCTTCCGGGAGTATTGCGTTTCTCTCAAGCTATTGTGACGAATAACCGCGTACATTTGTTGGGAGGATTTGGGAGTTGGTCAGTATCTACGGTGTATACCGCTCCCATCAACAGTGACGGAACTCTCGGAACTTGGACTACAGGAACAAGTCTTCCGGGAGTACTACATGCTTCTCAAGCTATTGTTACGAATAGCCGCGTATATTTATTGGGAGGAAATGTGGGTTCAGCAGTTGTATCTACAGTTTATGAAGCCACATTCTCTGGGGGCAAAAACGATTATCTTGATTCTACATTTATCGATTTTGCACCAGAGGCTGGAAACTTCATCCTTCCTAATTTGGCAGACGAAGAACATGGAGATTACACAACATCAAGACGTTACGTTCACCCGATCATCAAAACATAAGGGGATAACATGCAGACTTACTACACATTCAACCGAGCAACACGTAGACCTACAGGAGAGATTCAATCCCTCCACAAGCCACAGTGTGCGAGTGATGTCCCTCCACCCGATGCGATGGAAGGGCATTATGTCGCCTATGACATTCTCGGGAAAAGTTGGGTGCAGATTCCGATTCCTGTTCCTACGCCGAAAAGCTTGGCCGATTTGAAACAAGATAAAATTTCAGAGATTGACCGTAAAACCGAATCAACATTGGATAGTAATGGGGTTACAGTTGATTTTGATTTTGGTTCGGGCGTTGAAACTTACACTTTCTCTGGTTCTAAGTCTGCAAAGATGAACTGGACCCTGCTACTTAACCTTGCGAGAGATTGTATGGATAGCAAGGTTGTGGAAGCAGATCATTTCCCAAGACCTGTTCAATTATTCCCCGATGAATCTCTTGTTCAGCTCAACACAGCAATATTGGCTTTCCAATTCTGCTACACGGTCATCGGGGCAATTGAAGCGTATCGTGCGAGTGGGGCAATTCTTAAGAGTCAGGTAGCAGCGGCAACCACGATTGCAGAGCTGGACGCAATTGTCGACAACAGATAGTAGCTGGTAGGTAAACTCAAAGCAATTTTGAGTCAGGAGTATGTCAAAATGGCTCAGATTATGTCAAATAGTTTCGCTAAATTTTCTATGATAATGGTCAACTATATTTAGAATTTTATCAGGGTTGACATTTTCATCAATATTTTCTTTTATATAATGGTGGAGAACTTCTTTG
>SKHV01000445.1 GCA_007116765.1 Prolixibacteraceae bacterium
AAAATTTGTAAAAAAATAAGTGCGATGAAACTATCATGTAAAAAAAATTAGGTTATAGCTTCATTAATGATTTTGCTTCAACTTGAGAAGAAACAAAAATTGAAAAGGAAAATGAATTTGGCAATGATTTTTCACTAATTAACCTTTAAATAGAAAAATGTATGAAAAAATATATCATTATGGTACTGCTATTTGCTGCAATGTCATGTGCTGAGCGAAAAGTCACATCGATCGAACAAGTTATGTCGACCGAACCATTTATTATATACAAAACCAAGGCCGATTACAATCATAATGTACCTGTAGTATTAAATGCCGATAAAAGTTTTATTGTTTCTTATCCGGGGCCGCAAGATTTATTTGTTGGTGATAAATTTTCAACTCCTACCAAACTTGCAAAAGGGTTTTTGTTAGATAACAGGGGAATAACTTTGAATGTTGCTTTTACTTCCTATACTTATGCAGAATATGTCAAATTTGATAAAGCGCCATCGATAAATGATCTTTTTGATAGCATTATCGACAGTGATCCTATTCTTGAAATGTACAATTGCCAAAATCAATTACAAATTAAAAACAACACTTCAAAGATGAATAAATTGATCAGAAGAGGGTTTAAAGGCTGTAGTAAAATTAAATGATGAATGAGAATTCAAATTTGTATTTATTTTGATATTCAAAAGGAAGAAATATTCATTCTTTTCACTAATTTGCTGTCTTAAATAATAATCATTAAAAAAATGTGATGAGAAAAATATTTTTCCTTTTATCCGCTTTTGTTTTTACCCTTATTCATGTAAACGCACAACAAGCTCTTTGGGGTGGAGAACAAATTATTTCGCCCGAGATACACAGCGACAATTCGGTTAGTTTTCGCTTAATGGCACCCAATGCTAACGAAGTTAAGATATCGGGCGACTGGATGCCTGCTGAAGGTTGGATGCCTGGTGAAGAACCGATGCAAAAAGACAGTGGAGGTTTGTGGACTTATACAACCGAGGCACTCGAATCGGATTTATTCAGCTACTGGTTTTTGGTTGATGGTTTGCGTACTACCGATCCCAACAACGTTTACCTGATTCGCGATGTAGCAACCATATTCAACGTGTTCATTATTGGAGATGGGAAAGGCGACTTGTATAAAGTAAACAAGGTGCCACACGGATCGGTAACCCGTCGTTGGTACAACTCACCTACGCTCGATATGCAACGCCGTATTACTGTTTATACACCTCCGGGCTATGAAAGCAGTAAAGAATACTACCCTGTGTTATATTTATTGCATGGAATGGGTGGCGACGAAGAAGCATGGATTGCACTTGGTCGCACTTCGCAAATACTCGACAACCTTATTGCTCAGGGAAAAGCAAAACCCATGATCGTGGTAATGACCAACGGAAATGCTGCTCAGGAAGCCGCTCCCGGCGAATCGAGCCTGGGCTTGTACAAACCCACTATGCAATTGCCCAACACAATGGATGGTACGTTTGAAGAATCATATAAGGATGTTATTGCTTTTGTTGAAAACAACTATCGGGTAAAAGCCGAGAAAACAGGTCGTGCCATTGCTGGCCTTTCAATGGGAGGGTTTCATTCTCTCCACATATCCCGCTATTACCCCGATACTTTCGATTATGTAGGGTTGTTTTCGGCAGCCATTATGCCCAACGAGAACGTTACATCAAAAGTGTATGCCGATTTTGACAAAACACTTACAGCGCAAATGAACAACGGCTATGAATTATATTGGATTGCTATTGGTAAAACCGATTTTTTGTTCGATGCCAACGTAGTTTATCGTAAAAAACTCGACGAAATGGGAATGGAATATACTTATGTGGAAACCGAAGGCGGACATACCTGGACAAATTGGCGGGTATACTTGTCTGATTTTTTGCAGCTAATATTTTAAGAATATGTGGTCAATGGTCATTAGCCATTAGCCAATAGCCAACAGAGTCATAAGCTTTCAAAAAAAAACCAAAAAATAAAACTACATGAACAAACGACAATTTTTCAAGACCGGGATTTTAGGCATTGGTGCCTTGCTGGTTTCAAGTAAACTTAAGGCATTGGAATATTATCCAACCAAGCCCGGAACAAAATGGGCTGTAGTATTTTCAACATGGTGCGGATCATCTCGCGATGCCGGAGTGTGGATTTCGGAAGGCATGGACGGCATAGCCGATGTTTTTGATGTACGCGAAAACCCCGATATTTCGAAATACAAAAACATCGTTATTGGCGGATCGATAAGGAGTTCCAAAGTTTCCGACGAGATGCAACAATTCATTGCAAACAATAAATCTGAATTAAGAGGAAAAGTTAGAGGCTTGTTTGCCGTTTGTGGGAATATGATGCAACCCCCAACCAATGAACAGACAAATTCACTTATCGACAATCATTTGGCCAAATTGTGTGGTGTTGAAAATGTACCGTCGAAAGTGTTTCTTGGCCGGGTAACCTACGGATTAATGGACGAGTCCTCGCGCCAAATGCTTCAGGGGTTCAACATGCCCGAGTACGATAACCTGAAACGTGCTGAATGTATGGCTTTCGGAAAGGAAATTAAATCATCGGTATAGAGTTTTACTTCTTTAAGATTAACAACTTATTGACAAATAACTTTTAACTGAAGAATAATTAATGTGAATTTATGTTCTGGATTAAGTTAGGAATATTGCTTACTGGCTTTACTTATGCCGGACTATTACCGTTCTATTTAAGTAAATTTTTAAAGCATATCGATTTTGATTTGAAGTCGCAAACACTAAGTTTTTTGAGTAATAAGCATTTGTACGGAAAAAAATATAAAAGAGGCTACAGGCGCTTGTTATTTTTAACCGCTTTTTTAAATTATGTGTTTTTTGCTTTGCTTGCTGAGTTTTATGAACTTGGTGAATACGAAAGTATTATAAGATATATCGATTATACTTTTGCATTGTTAATTCTTTTAGGTTTTATTCCTCATAATATGAGCCCTTTTGGCTTTAGGTTTTTAAGTGAAAATATTCAACGTATATTGCACAACGTGCTTGCAGGTCTAGTATTTATTTCCTTACCAATTCTTATTGTTAATTTTCAGTTGGCTTTATATTACGATTTGCTTTTTCAGGGTCTAATTGGTCTTATTATAATTGGTATTACTATTTTATCAACTGCATGGTTTATAATGAAGCAGGGTGTTAACGGATTTGCTGAAATTATATTTATTAATGGCATAAGCATTTGGAGTATTTTCACAACTATAATCACAATACTTCGATAAAGAAAGAGACTGTTTTTTTTTACAGCCCCTTTCAATTATTTAGTTTTGAACTATATCCGTTTTGCCTGTGGTTTAAGTACAGTAAGATCTTCAATTTTTATAGTCTTACCTGTTTCCACACTTTTACGAGCAGCAACTCCTGTAAGTATCGACATTATGCCGTCGCGCAAGGTGGCCTGCTGGTTCAGCGGGTCGGGTGTGTCGGGTGCTTTAAACAGCTTGTCGAGCATTATTGGGTCGCCGCCCCAGTGACCACCTCGTGAATAGTCAACACGTATTATGCGAGGTTTCTCATCGGTATAGCGGCCAATTGGCGTGAAAGTCATTTCGGCATAGCTCTTTTCAGGATAGCCTTCGATACGTGCTTCCAGTCGACCTTTTGTGCCGTTAAAAGCAATCCAGTAGCCATCGTAATCGGTATCGCCGGTAAGCGAGTAGTTGAGTACTGCGCCATTGGCGTATTTTATAACTGCCGAGTGCCTTTCGTAAATATCGATGCTTTCCCTGAAAACACAATTGTCGCGAATGTAGCCATCGTGTTTTTCGTTGTTCACGTACAAGTCCATAAGGTGTTGATTCTTTGTGATATCCCAGTAATACGCACATTTGTCTGTGTGGGCGCATTTGCGGCAGTTGTCGCCACGGAATATACCGTTTTTGCCAAACCGGTCGAGCGAGGCATAGGCAAAAACCTCTTCAGGTTCCGAATTGAGGAACCAATTCACCATATCGAAATGGTGGGTCGATTTGTGCACCCAAAGACTGCCTCCTTTTTCTTTATATCCATGCCAACGTTGCATATAGCGGGTAAGGTGGCTGTGGTCAATGTTCCAGTGAAAATCTACGGTGTTGATTTCGCCAACCAAACCCTCTATCAGCAGCTCTTTCATTTTTGCCCTGTAAGGCGGGTAACGGTAATTGAACGTAACAATTATGTTCCTGCCCGTACGTTTTTGAGCATCGTATATTTCCTGAGCTTTGTTTTCGTCGATGGTAAGCGGTTTTTCGGTAATAATATCGCAACCCATTTCCATACCTTTAATAATTACGGTGTGGTGGGTTGAATCTTCGCTGGTCACAATAAGCACTTCGGGCTTTTGTTTTTCGATCATTTCTACAAGATTGGTGAAAGTAGGGCATTTGGCACCAATATACCCTTCAGCAAAGTTCAACCGCCCCGGGTTTATATCGCACAAGCCTACAAGTTCAATGTATTCGCCATAATCGTTTATTAAATCACGGCCAAACATGTTCACCCCTCTGATTCCTGTTCCTACAAGGGCAAGTTTCTTTTTAGCACTATTGGCGGGTTTCGCTGCCGCTCCTGTACTTTTCAAGGGGTTAAAAAGCAGCGAACCTGCGGCAATTCCCGTGTTAGCTAAAAAATTTCTTCTATCCATTATCAGTTAGTTTATAGTAAGTTAGTATTACATCAAGCTATACACAACGGTTACGCCCGACATTACTACCGATACCATGGTCATCAGTTTAATGAGTATGTTCAGCGAGGGACCTGAGGTGTCTTTAAACGGGTCGCCTACGGTATCGCCAACCACACCGGCTTTGTGAGCTTCGGAATTTTTTCCGCCGAAGTTTCCTTTTTCGATGTATTTTTTCGCGTTATCCCATGCGCCTCCCGCATTGTTTAGCATACTTGCTAAAGTGAATCCGGTAGTTAAGGCACCTACAAGCAGGCCGATAACACCTGCAACACCAAACAACAAGCCTATGATTATCGGAACAGCAATAGCGAATATGGAAGGAAGCATCATTTCGCGTTGTGCACCTTTGGTTGAGATGGCTACACAGCGGGCATAATCGGGTTTGGATGTACCTTCTAAAATACCGGGGATTTCTTTAAACTGACGCCGTACTTCGTCAACCATTGCACCTGCTGCACGCCCCACGGCTTTCATGGTCATGGCACAAAATACAAAAGCCATCATGCCACCAATAAAAATACCGGCAAGCATTAATGGATTGAATATATTGAGGTTGTAAAAGTCAACAAAATTATAAATGGTAGCAGCCGAAAGGCTTTCGGCACCGGTAGCTTCGAGGAATTGTTGTCCTAGTTCAGGTGCTTTGCCCAGCCATAAGCGTACTTCTTCCATGTAAGCAACCAAGAGTGCCATAGCTGTAAGAGCTGCCGAACCAATAGCAAATCCCTTTCCTGTTGCAGCTGTTGTATTTCCCAGCATATCAAGAGCATCGGTGCGTTCACGCACTTCCTTGGGCAGCTTACTCATTTCGGCATTTCCGCCTGCATTATCGGCAATGGGGCCAAAGGCGTCGGTAGCAAGTGTTATTCCCAAGGTTGAAAGCATACCCACTGCAGCAAAGCCAATACCGTAAACACCGTGCGCAAAACTTGAGAACCCACCGGCAAAACCAAAAGCAGCGATAATACCTATCACTATAGTAACAACCGGTATCCATGTTGAATACATACCTACAGCTATACCATCGATAATGGTAGTAGCCGGACCTTGCTGTGCGTTACGAGCAATTCCCTGTGTGGGTTTGTAGCCATCGGATGTAAAATATTCGGTTCCCTGTCCGATAATAATACCGGCTGCTAAACCGGCCACAACAGAACCAAAAATTCCCCAGGGCAACCAGCCAAAGTAAGCCATAATTGCTATTCCTATTAGAATTAAAACAGAGCTTCCTCCAGTTCCGAGCAAGAGCGAGTGCAAAAGCGTTTTTGCAGTGGCCGACTCTTTGGTATGTACCATGTAAATACCAACTATTGAGAACAAAATTCCAATTGCAGCCACAATCATGGGAGCAAGTATTGCCATGTTGCTGAATTGACCGTCGGTCATGGCTATTGCAGCACCCAATGCGGCTGTTGCTAAAATTGAACCACAATACGATTCGTACAGGTCGGCACCCATACCGGCCACATCGCCTACGTTATCGCCTACGTTATCGGCAATGGTAGCGGGGTTGCGAGGGTCGTCTTCGGGTATGCCGGCTTCGACTTTACCAACCAGATCGGCGCCCACATCGGCAGCCTTGGTGTATATACCTCCACCCACACGGGCAAACAGTGCCTGGGTCGATGCTCCCATGCCAAAAGTTAGCATGGTTGTGGTAATGTGTACATTTTTAGCATGAAGCCATTCCTGATTATCGACAAATGCAGCACTCCACCCGGAGCCTTCAATGGTAATCCCTATGTCGCGGGCAACCGACAAACCCATTCCAAAAACGTTGCCGTCGTAAATGGCATTCAGTGCCCAGTACCAAATTGCAATATCAAGCAATCCAAATCCAACTACTACAAGTCCCATTACTGCACCACTTCTGAAAGCTACTTTTAAGCCTTTGTTAAGTGATTGCGATGCTCCGTGCGCTGTGCGAGCCGATGCCTGTGTCGCGGTTTTCATTCCCAGGAAACCACATAAGCCCGAGAAAAAACCTCCGGTGAGGAATGCTAAAGGAACAAAGGGGTTCAACACTTCAATAAATGCAAGGAAAGAGAAGAATACCAGTAGTATGGCAAATACTATCGTCACTACCCGGTACTGTCTCGACAAATAAGCCATAGCTCCTTCGCGCACATGTTGTGCAATTTCTTTCATCAGGTCGGTACCTTCAGAATTTTTCATCATCGACTTGTAAAAAATCCATGCAAATACTAGAGCTATCACCGATGCTAAGGGTATTAGAAAAAAGTAAGTCATAGTAGTTAGATTTTTAGAAAATTATTATTTGTTTATATTATTTGAGAATAATGTGCTATAAAATAGAAACAATAAATATATTCAATGATTTTGAGAAAAGGAATTTTTAATTGATAAAAATCAGCTTATTTTTGTTCCTTTATAAATTGAGCTATGCAAAGTATATTATTTGTTTGTTGGGGCAATATTTGCCGTTCGCCCAGTGCAGAGGCTGTTTTTAAGGCAGTTGCGAAAAGGGCAGGGGTAGAGGATGATTTTTTTATCGATTCGGCCGGTACTATTGCTGCACACAGCGGCGAACCTGCCGATGCGCGTATGCAGAGACATGCAATTAAAAGAGGCTTTTCGCTCGACAGTATTTCGCGCAAGGTAAATCCGAAAATCGATTTCGATAAATTCAATTATATCATTGCCATGGACGACCGCAATTACGACGACTTGGTGCTGATGACACAAAACGATGAGCAGGTAAAAAAAATATCGAAAATGACCGATTACTCGAAAAAGTATAATTATACCGAAGTGCCCGATCCATATTATGGAGGTTCCGACGGTTTTGAATTGGTACTCGATTTATTGGAAGATGCCTGCGAGGGTTTGTTGGAAGATATAAAGTAGAACGTTATATTTTTGGGTCACCAAAAGTTGCAGAAATAAGATTACTGTCTTTTTCCACCAACTGTTCAGTAAGTTCGACCCAAGGTGTTTTATCTTTAGCTCCAATCTTGTAAATAAAAGTGTATTGGTTTGGATGCGTGTATTCAGTGTTCATGTCGATTACCCTGTAATGTTTATCGCTAAGTATTTGACGTGCCAAGTTGTCTGTTTCGATAGACTGGCTGTTTATAGTCAATATTTTAATATTGAGGGGAGTGAAGAAGCGTTGTTCGAGCTGTTCTACAATAATGAGCACAACCAGAATAAGCACAATTGCCAGACCTGCAACAACATACATTCCGGCGCCAATGGCAAGCCCAATGGCTGCAATTGACCATATAGAAGCGGCTGTAGTTAATCCCCTTACATTGATGCCCATGCGCAAAATAGCACCTGCACCAATAAAACCAATGCCCGAAACTACCTGTGCTGCAATTCGGCCAGGGTCGGCATTACCAAAATTGCTGTATGTTTGCGGAACATATAGCGATAAAAGCATAATGAGAGTTGAACCTACACAAATAAGAATATGTGTTTTAAGCCCGGCAGGTTGATGGTGTGCCTCACGTTCGAAGCCAATTATGGCTCCGGCTACAAAACCAAGCAACAAACGCAGTGTTACGGTTGTTGTGCTTAGTTCGTTTGTTTGAAAAAGTTCAGTAATATAATTCATAGTACATTTTTGTCACAAGTTAAAAAATATTGTAATGATAAATACAAAACTAGCCATGCGAGGCACCACTTTTTTGGCAATAATTGCCTGTTTGTTGTGGTCAACGGCTTTTGCAGGGGTTAAAATAGGACTTGAATTTATGTCGCCCATACAATTTGCCGGTATAAGGTTCTTTATTGCAGGACTAATGATTATGGCTTTTCATGGAAAAATCAGGAGCTATTTCTCCGCCTTTTCTAAGCATTTCGATTATATTTTACTTATCGCTTTTTTGCAAACTGTGCTCATGTACAGTTTATTCTATATCGGAATTGATATGGTTCCCGGTGCTGTAGCAGCTATGGTAATTGGTTCAGGTCCCTTGTTTGCGGCTATTGTTGCCCATTTTGCCATGAACAACGATAAAATGAATATTCGCACTACTTCAGGAATTTTGCTGGGCATTGCAGGTATTGTTGTAATTAACATGGGGCGACAAACTACTGGAATTGCCGGTACTCGCGAGCTCCTAGGAGTGCTCATATTAATTGGCAATAACCTAATAAGCGGGTTTTACAATGTAGTGGTTATGAAAAGCAAGCGCGATATCTCAATGCTGGTACTCAGTTCAGCATCCTTGTGGGTAGGGGGTTTAATTATGTTTTTGATTTCAATCCCCCTCGAGGGATTCCAGTTAAATATTGTTTTCCCCCTTAAATTTTGGCTATCGCTGGCATGGCTTAGCTTTTTATCGGCAGCAGCT